>JAFGJY010000072.1 GCA_016928875.1 Candidatus Omnitrophota bacterium
CATGGTGAGTGGATATGTTTTCTTGATTCCGATGATCTGTGGAAACCGCGTAAGCTTGAGATACAGAAAGAGTTTCATGAGACAAATACGGATCTTCAGATCTCGCAAACTGATGAGATATGGATCCGGAACGGAAAGCGTGTTAATCCGATGAAGAAACATAAGAAATACGGTGGGGACGTCTTTCTTAGATCTTTGCCATTGTGTTTGATCACGCCTTCTTCAGTAATGCTGCGGCGGGAGTTTTTTCAGGAAATAGGGGGCTTTGATGAAACATTTCCGGTGTGTGAGGATTATGACCTTTGGATCAGAATAACGGTTCGGTATCCTGTCGGCCTGATCGAGAATAAGTTGGTCGTTAAATACGGAGGGCATGCAGACCAATTATCCTGTGCTTTATATGGAATGGACCGGTTCAGGATCAAGGCTTTAGAAAAAATGGCAGATTCACCGCTACTTGACCAAAATAAGAAAAGAGAGCTTTTGAAAGAACTTATAAGAAAGTGTATAATCTACGCCAAGGGTGGATTCAAACACAACAAAGGAGAAGAAGCCCAAACGTACTATAATAAAGCTGCACAGTACACTGATCAATTGAAAGGTCTTGTATGAAGATAATGACCTTTGCCAGTCGCATAATCCTGCTTGCAATTGTATTTATTTCGATAATAGGGCTTTACTATTTGTTGGAGAACAGGATAAATGTCGTCGAGCTGGCCGAAATGCGGTATGGGTATGTAGTGGATTTCTTGATCATAAACTTTGGCGTTCGTATTACGGAATATTGCTTAGCGGTTTTTTTTTCAGGTCTTGCCACACTGTGTTTTTTGATTTTACTGGATATTCCAAAACTTTTGTGGTAATAAAGAACAAGAAATTGTATTATATCTCTATTATTTAATTATAATTAGGAGGATTTGTCCTGTGAGCAGAGATTATGGTCCGCGTGATAAAAGGAAACGCAGAAAAGCCCAACTTAAAAGAAAAAAGCAAGGACGCAAAGACGCCAAAAAGGCGTAGTCCGCCCATAACTCTTTAGTTGTAATCAAGATAACGAATAAACACAACACAAACCTGTGGTTTGCGAGAAAGAAGGAGTGTATTGTGTGCACGTCATTTTTGATAGTGCTTATCTCAATGTATTTTATTACCATAAAAAAGGATTGTGCATGAAGATGTTAAGCCGACAAAAGAGGTCCTTCAATATTTTTATCCTTGTACTTATCGGTGTTTTTATAGCCCCAAGCGTTTGTCCAGCAGATATGGTCTGGAATCAAAGTTTGAATCGCCTTGTGCGTATTGGCGAGGAGATCAAAGAAACAGATAAAGAACAGTTTGAATATGCTAATAGCTTGATCGATGATGGCAAGATCGAAGATGCGATCACCGCATGCAATGATCTTTTGCATTTTTTCCCAAAATCGCTGTATACAAGCGATATTTATTACACATTAGGGAAACTTTACGAGGAAACGAAAGATTACTATAAAGCGTTCGAAATGTATCAGCGACTAATGAAGGAATATCCCAATACATCATTAACGCAAGATATACTAGATAGACAGTTCTCGATCGGGGTCAAGTTCTTGGAAGGAGAGCGGTTAAGGGTTGGCGGTGTTCCGACGATAGTTTCATACGACAAAGCTATAGAAATATTTAAAGAAGTGAAAAAGAGTGCACCGTTCCATGAGTATGGTGAAAAGTCGCAATTCAACATCGGATCGGCGTATGAGAAGAAAAAGGACTATGAAGAGGCCATGGCAGCTTTTGAAGACCTTTTGGATGAATATCCGAACACTGAGCTAGCTTCGGAAGCGAGTTTTAAGATGGCAGATCTGGTATATAAAATGTCACAGCGAAATGTAGACAACGCGGAGATGCTTGAATCTGCCGGAGAAAAGTTCGATGAATTTCTCGCAGAATATCCCAACGAATTGACCAAGTATGCAAAGGCGGAATCACTTAAGTCAGATTTAATGGATACGCAAGCGGAGAGCCTTTATAAGATAGGGCGTTTTTACGAAGATCAACGCCATCTCGAGAGTGCTAAGATCTATTATGTAATGATCATTAATGAATATCCCGAAACGCGCTGGAGGGTGAAGGCGGATGAACGCATAGCGATCTTTGCCGATCCTGAAGGAGCTCTTCGCGAAAAAGAAGACAGACTGCGGGTTGAATTTGAGCAGGTCGAAGCGGCAGGTGTTAAATTAGAAGAAACCCGGGGTTCTTTTTCGCAAGAGGAATATAAGGCTAAACGTACAAGTAACACAAAAGAAAAGAAACGGCTTCTTAAAGAAATTCATGATATAAAAAAGCGAAAGATAAAGGAAATAAAGCTGCGTTGGTCTGTGCATAAGCGGAAAAAAGAAGAACTGCGTGATAATAAAAAAGCCTTAAAGAAGAAACAAGCGTCATTGTCTGCCGAGGCGTTAGCTGCTTCTCAAAGCTCTTTAAAGACATGGGAGAATTCTATTAAAGAGCAGGAATTTCTATTGCAGCAGGAAGAAGAAACCCTGAAAAAGATATCGGGGAACATCGGCTATCGCAGTTGGAGCATCTTTGCATTTATTTCACCACCGATCCAGTTTGCCAATATTGATGGAGTCATTGGTTATAAAGAGGACAAGATAACCAAACTACGGACTCAACGTGAAGCAATGGTCGCGAAAACCGAGGATCTGATCGCAGAACGCGAGAAAATGTTGTTGGATGTAGATAGTGGCAAACCAGCGAAAACGCCTACGCAGGAACGGTTTCGTGTTGAAGAAGATCAAGTCGATGAGCCGGAAGGCCAAAACAAGGCTGGCTTATTGAAGACTATTACGACGAAATCACTGGATGTTATCACTGTGCCTGCGGCCCTGGTCGTGGCGCCTTTTAAAACAGATAATGTTGCAAAGCTCGAAGAAGTCCGGGCTCGAGAGGACAAGATAGTCAAAGCGATCGATGCAGCGCAACACTCCATTACGGAAATAGACCTGTTGATCGGTGAGAATGACGCAGCCGTTAAAAGCGAACAGGATGTTCCAGGGGGAAAAGTGGTACGTGAAGCAGATGCGGATGAGATCGCAGAACGGGATCGAAGACGTGCGATCAAGTCGCTTGAAAAGGAGATCAACGAACAATACCGCATTATTGATGATGCGGAAAAACGCAAGAATGAACTTGCCAATAAGCTTTTGACCTATAGCCGCGAAGGACGGTTAAGTGAACGACCTGTTCTAAGGATTTTTATGTGGCCGCTTAAACCGGTCATAGCCGTTGGTCGCGGGGTGAGGATGTTCATTTTCGGTATTAAAAAGGATGAAACACTTGCCGAGGAAGAACTCGCTCGTTACGCAGAAGGGGGAGATGATGTAGCGGATGAATCGTCAGTGCCCGCCGAATTGCGTGATCAGTTACAACTTGAGAACGAAAAGATCAACGTGGCGAAGATAAAGCTTAAAGAGCTTTACGCTGAACGGGACGAGTTAATGAAGGAGAAGGGTGGCTTTTTTAGATCGATCCTCATTTTTCCGACTAATATCTTTGGTGAGGAGAAAGTTGAGGCGACACAGAACCGCGAGTCGCTCGAGAAGATGAAAGCAAAACAAAGTAAAAAGATCGAAGATCTTGAGGCTGATCTTGCGGCCATACGAGAAGAAATAGCCGTCCTAACACAAAAAGTTGCGGAAGAAAGCGACCAAGCAGAAGCACCATCAGGCATAAGTGAAGATTTTGGCGATGCGCCGACACAAGCCATGGGAGAACAGGTAGAGTATACAGATATAGAGGACGATAAGCGGTTCGCATCAAAACAGATGAGGCAACAAATAAAGAAGCTGGACCAGACCCTCAAGAAAAATGCCGAAAGGACCATCGATATACTTAATGGCGAAGAAGAAATGGAACGCGAACGTTTAGTAAAGATCGATGAAACGATCAAGAAATTTGAAGGATCAGAGAGCGAAAAATTGCAGAAACTTGTTGATGAGCGTAAAGCGATCTATGGCGTTCTTGATACAATAATGACAACCCGCGAGAGATATTTATTGATCTTGCAGGAAATAAAAAAGGTTGACTAAAGCTCTAAGATAATAAGGGAGGCATTATGAGAGGTATCATTAAGATCCATGTGCATGTGAGCATATGTGTATTAATCGTCGGTTTGGCGGGATGCGGCTACACAAATCGCGCTATCTTGCCTAATAATATTAAAACTATTGCTGTGCCGACTTTTAAAAACCAGATCGTTCAAGGTGATACCTATACCTATGAAGCAGGTATGGAAACGGATATCACTAATGCCATCATAAATCGGATCAATTATGATGGTAATTTGAAAGTCGTAAGCTCGGATAAAGCAGATGCTATCCTTGAGGGAGCTTTAACGAAGTATGATCAGGAAACATTGCGTTACGAGGACCGGGCGAAGGTCAAGGAGTACAGGTTGTTCATTGGTGTTGATATTTCCTTGATCGATAATCGTACCGGAGAGATCATTTGGACAGAACGGAATTTTACCGGTCGGACCGAATATTTTCGTACAGGGACGTATGCAACGACTGAACGTACGGCTATGTTAAGCGCTCGTGACGACCTAGCTAAGAAGGTGGTCGATAGAATAATCGAAGATTGGTGAACATACTAACAATACTATTTTCTTGACGGGGCGAATGGTGTATTCGCCCCGTTGTTTTAGGGGTGATAGAGAGATTTACTTTATTATATCGATGAATAGTTGAGAACCCATGTCATCACATAAGAAACACATACCAATACATCTTGTAACGGGGTCGGAAGATACCTTAAAGCAACACTATATCCAAGCGATCTTTGATGAACATCCGTCATTGGACCGTGAATTATGTGTTTTTAAGTATGATCTTAAAGCCACGGGTTTGGAGGAGATCTTTTCCCGCGCTCGGAATGTCCCTTTTGGCAGTGATGTTCAGATATTTATCATTCGGTGTAGTAAAGAATTGCTTAAAGGGGAACAAGCATTGCTTGAAGAATATCTCAACAATCCGCCGGGATTTACGGTGCTTATCTTCGAAGGCGGAGAGCAGGTCGGTTTTAAAGGTCTCGATCGTAAGGGCATTACTGTTCGTTTTGACAGCGATAAACAAGCCCCCAATTTGCGTGATATCGTAGTTACGCGGGTCAAAGAAGAAAAGAAGGGGATATCAGCGGCAGCCTTACGACTTTTTTTGGAACGCTGTGGGCAAGAAGCGGAACGAGTGTACGCTTATCTTGATTATTTGCTTTTGTATACTGCACACAAAGAGCTTATAACGGACGACGACGTAAAAACCGTGGTATCGGAATCGATCTCGTACGGTAATTACGACCTCGTTAATGCCCTTGTAGCGCGCCAGTGTGATCGTATGCTCGAAATATTCCGTGACGCGACGGAGAATGGGATGTCGCCGCAAGATATTATGGGCATGATAAATTGGCAGCTCAGACGCGTGTATGAAGCCAAGATCATGCTTAATAATGGAAATAGCCGTACCGAGATCAGTAAGCAATTGAGAATAGGGCATAGCTTTATTGATAGCTTTATTCATATGATCCAAAAGTTCGATACTTCTGATATCGAAAAGGCGATCAGGAACTTGGCGGAGCTTGATTGTGCGATAAAAACCGGTCAAAGTGATGCGTTATTGGGATTAGAAAAATATTTTATGGAGTGGGCTGGATAAGAGTATTCGAGGTTGCTACGTAAAAAAGCAGAGATAGAAATCGTGGTATCTCTGCTCTTATATGTGTTGATGATTATGCGAGTTTATGTTTCTTTGAAGTTCGCGCCTTCATGCGATCCGCTCTGTTTTTAGGAACGATGCCTTTTGAGACTGCTCTATCATAATTTCTGATAAGTTCCTTGGCGAGTTTGGCTGCTTTTGCAGGATCTGTCTCGTTTCTCAGTTTCTTCTTAAGTGTTTTAAGTGTGGACAATACAACAGTGTTTCGCGCTCTTCGCTTTGCATCACTGCGTATTCTTTTTTTTGCTTGTTTGGTAACCGGCATAACCCTTATCTCCTTCTCTATTTAGTGATATTTTAAGGCACATGGAAGGTCGGACTATAACATAACTTATTCCATATGTCAAAAGATTATTAAAAAGGGGATTTTTCGAGGTATATGAGGTCATGATGTCAGATTCGCAAAAAGTCAAACGTCATTTACTACGTTCTGCAGGTGTTGTTAGCGCAATGACCTTTTTAAGTCGGATCTTGGGTATGGTCCGCGACATCGTTAATGCGCATGTTTTTGGTATCAGCCGCGTATGGGATGCCTTTGTATTTGCGTTTATGATACCGAACTTCTTGCGTCGTTTGCTTGGCGAAGGGGCTTTGTCGGGAGCGTTCATTCCACTGTATGCCGAGATATTCAATACTAACGGCGAAAAAGAAGCGAACGCGTTTACGAACATTATTCTTTCCCTGCTTTTAGTCGGACTAGGGACTGTGTTAATGATCGTGAATATGGTGATCGCGCTGATCCTTGCCTTCACACACCTGCCGCAAAAAGTAGTTATCATCTTGAGTTTATTGCAACTGTTCTCGCCGTATATCCTGATCTTATGTATATTGGCTGTAGCAATGGGGGTTTTAAATTGTCATAAGCGTTTTTTTGTGCCTTCGCTCATGCCGATCATCCTGAACATTGGTTGGATAGCGACACTCTATTTTGTATGTATGCGGTTCGGTTCGAACAACGTAGAGCGAATATACATGCTCGGGAGCGGGATCTTTTCTGTAAGTATAATTCAGTTCGTTGCGCAGTTTTTCGCATTATATCGGACCGGGTTTCGTTTCCGATTTAATCTCAACTTGCAACACCCTTATATGAGTAAATTGATCACCTTGATGTTGCCGGCCATCCTTGGCTTTTCGGTTACTCAGATCAATATACTTATTGATCTTTTTCTTGCATTTTTGATCGGAGACGGTGCCAATTCAGCGCTATGGTATGGGAATAGGGTCATGCAATTTCCGCTTGGGATGTTCGGTATTGCGATGGGAACAGTGCTTTTGCCCACCATTTCGCATCAGGCGGCGCAAAACAACCTGCCGCAAATGAAAGAGACGTTGTCATTTTCTTTGCGTTCGGTGCTCTTGATCATTATGCCCTCGACCGTGGGACTTGTGCTTTTGAGTACGCCGATCACATCGCTGCTTTTTGAGAGTGGTCTTTTTGATGCACTGGCGACCCAGAAAGCGGCAAGTACATTAATGGCGTATTCTTTCGGGCTCTTTGCGTATTCAGGAGTCAAGTTGTTATTGCCTTCGTTCTATTCATTGCAAGATACAAGAACGCCGGTCAAGATCGGGGTTATATGCATGTTCTTGAATATCGTTTTAAATCTCATACTGATGATACCACTACGAGAGATGGGGATCGCGCTTTCCACATCGATCACGAATACACTTAATTTCTTCATTTTATTTATGCTGCTCGAGAAAAAGATCGGTACGATCGGTAGTATAATGAAGCCGGTTATTAAGATCATCCTGGCCAGTATTGCAATGGGCATCATTGTTTTCTATGCGCATAGATATGTGAATTTTGAGTTTTTTACATGGTCTAAACTTAATTTGCTGTCAGAATTAACCGTAGTGATCACCATAGCCGTTGTGACGTACATTTTATTTTGCATTGTGTTTAGAGTTCATGAGCTTACCAAAGCTATTACGTTTATTTTTAAATGGGTGTGGGGTAAAGTACAGGAATGATCATGCAGATTGCTCTTGAGGATAAGAGAAGGGCGTTACCTGAATCGCCCGGCGTATATTTATTTAAAGATGGGCATGGCGATGTCTTATATATCGGGAAAGCAGCAAACTTACGCAAACGGGTAAATCAGTATTTTACTGCACGTGACGTTTCTTCGAAGATCAAAGTCATGCGGCAGCAGATCGTTGACGTTGATTATGTTGAAACGCCAAGCGAAGCCGATGCGCTTATCTTTGAAGCAGCACTTATTGGAGAATATGCGCCAAAATATAACACACGGCTTAAAGATGACAAATCGTATCCGCTTTTACGATTTACTCATGAAGAATATCCCCGAATATGTATAGCGCGTACGAAGGATCTGAAAAAGGCGGGATCAAAAAATGCGCAGGAAGATACACAAGGTACATATTTTGGTCCGTATACCGATGCGCGGCTTTTGCGAGAAGCTTTACGTCTGATCCATATAATATTTCCGATCCGCAAATGTAAGGTGTTGCCTAAAAAAGCGTGCCTTTATTATCGGATCAAACAATGCATTGCACCGTGTATCCACCGCGATAATGCTACGAAACAGGAATATGTGGGTTTGATCGGTGAGATAAAGACGTTTTTGGGTTCAGGGAAGAAAAGCCTGATAGCCTATCTCTCGCAAAGAATGCAGGAAGAGTCCGCAAGGCTTAATTTTGAATACGCGGCTGTGATCAAAAAGCGGATCGAAGCGCTGGAAGGTTTACGCAAAAAGAAGTTTCGCGTACAGCGTGGTGCGGAAGTACATTTAGTAGCGACCGCAGAGCTAAAACGCGCCCTTGGCATTAAGGGTGTTCTTGATCGCATCATTTGCTTTGATGTTTCGAATATTATGGGGAAGTGGGCAGTTGCCTCAAAAGTGAGCTTTTTCAAGGAATTACCTGATAAAACAGATTATCGACATTTCAAAATTAGAAGTGTTAAAGGCATTGACGATTATGAGATGATCCGCGAAGCCCTGCGGCGAGTGATCATTGCTCTTCGTGAGAAACGGGCAGATAAATGGCCAGATCTTATTATGATCGACGGTGGCAAGGGACATTTAGGTGCCGCATTACGCGTATTACGAGAAGAAGACTTTGAGTATATTCCCGTGGTTGCGATCGCGAAACGATTTGAAATATTGTTCAGTCCGAATGTTGAACCGGTACAATTTACGCAGGGCACGGCAGCTCTTGGTTTGGTCAAAAAAATCCGTGACGAGGCTCATCGTTTTGCGGTAGACTATCATATCCACTTGCGAGGACGCGAGATGAGCAGATCAGCGTTGGATGAGATACAGGGTATCGGGGAAAGTAAAAAAGCAGCTTTATTGAACCATTTTACTTCAGCAAAAGACATTGCAAACGCCTCGATTGAAGAGCTTGTCCGGGTACCGGGGATTGGCCCTGGGCTGGCGCGAACGATAAAAGACGTATTAACAAAAGACCGTACATAACGTAATTCTAACCTATTTAAACAAGGGGAGAATTCTCGATGAGAAAACACATATTATTTCTCACATTCTTATTATGCGGATTGATAGCCAATCCATTATGCGTTGTGGCAGAGGACATAAACGTTAGTTCTTTTTCATTGCTTGAGCAGGGTACGTACTTTGAATATGTAATGAAAAAGATCGAAGATTCGCAAAAGTCGATCTTCATGGTCATGCCGGAGATAGTGTTTGTGAACGTGGCTAAGGATTCTAAAGTGACCTTGCTTATGCAAGCGTTAGTGCGGGCGAAACGGCGTGGCGTTTTTGTTTTTGTCATGTTGAACCTTGATGAAGACCGTATGCATAAGCCGGCAAGCCTCGATGCTTTTTTCTTCTTGAACGATAATGGTATTGATGTACATTTTGATCAGTTGGAGGAGACGCTTTCAACGAGGTTCATCGTTTTCGATAGAAAAGAGGTTATCATCGGCAGTACGTTGTGGTCCGATAGTGCGATCGCTCAAGGGAATCAGACGGATATGTATGTTGATTCTGAACCATATGCCAAGAGACTCGTTGATCTTGTGCTTAATATTGATATCTATGACAATCCGCTCGAACTTGAATATTATAATCAGTTATATGTACCGGCTGTTTTGCTTGAACACCCCAATGGGATGAAAGCTTTTGTTGAACGTAATGACCTGGAACCTTTTATGATGTACCTTTATTTGATGAAGAAATATGCAGAGGCGGGCCAACCGGAATTCATTACTATCAATGCAGCTGAGGCGATCGATTATTTGCAGATCGAGAAAGGGAAGGTCAATCCGACTTCATTGCAAAGAATAAGAGGATTGCTGGAACGGTTACAGGAAACATATGTGCTCCTTAAGTTCGAACAAATAACGGCTGACCATGATTATAATGTGGCGCTGTACTCATTTGCTGACTCATCGAAATTGGAGTTGCCGTTTTGTAAAGACATTCGTATATCAGCCAATTATTTCGAGGCTGGTTGGTTCCGTACATTGAAGGTTATAGATCAATATGTGTACATGTATCTCTTGTTGATCGAATCCAGTAATGGATATGGCACATGGTTCAAGGTTACCTATGATGATTTTAGACTATTGCCGGGATTACGGGAAGATCAGTATGTGGCATCAGTGCGTGTGCTACGAGAGGAGAATTTGATCGCGGCAGAATATCTCACAGACGAAACGATAAAGGACCAAAAATATAACTCTTTCTTTTGTTTGATACGACGTCCTTATTTTAAATCGTGGCTTGATAAAAAGTTGAGTGAGTTGACAGAATATTATTCGGGACGATTGGTCAATCAAGCGATCGGGATCGCACGGGAATTTATGCTTGGAAATGATCCTGATACGATCGAGCGCATTATTCTTTTACTTAAACGCTATTCTCATAATAAGATCAATAAGGTCATAACCGATATGGCCAAGCCGCTTGTGCCGGAAGATCCGAATAAGAACGTGGCGTTTCTTGAGGCGACGTTAAAAAGTAATTATCCGGAATTATAGATAAATATTGTTTGAAATCCGTATATTGGGGGATGAGGAGCATGAATGAAAAGATGCAGGAGTGCAGAAAAGAGCTGGAAGCGTTAAAAGATAAACTTGTTGAAATACGGGGGTATCTTTGATGTCGAAGAAAAGCGAAAAGA
>JAFGJY010000001.1 GCA_016928875.1 Candidatus Omnitrophota bacterium
CCTGACTACCGAAATCAAAGTCGTTGCTTGCAGGGATCAAAAGCCCGCTTTGTTTATCATTTATACGGATACTCGGACCAACGATCCAGTCATTTTCATTGATCGTTACATTACCAAATGAGGAAACGGTATGTCGACCCGTTGTCTCACTAAAAGGATCACTGTGCACACCTCCCTTTTCATAGCTCAGTGCGATATGTTGCCACACATTTGGCGTTATAACATTACTTGTTGATGTTGATACAGATCCTGTTTGTCCGTCTTCAGATATTGCAACCTGCAGTTCTCCTCTTTCGGTTATTATCCATTCATAAAAACTATTGTTTATATTACACTTGCGTAAGATCGTCATTTGTTTTCGAATAGCACTTGGCTTTACCCATGCGCTCCATGTCATTGCTGCACCAAATGCTAATCCTGTTTGCGCACTATCATCGATTGATAAATGACCTCCTGTTCCGTATGAAAAGATACGACTCCCGGGGATCATGTCAAAAGGTTTATCATTCGTCCCCGGCACACTGTTCACGTCCACCAACGTATTAGCACCAAATACATCGTATGCCACGCCGCGTGATTCATCCAACTTCCAATACGAGACAAGACCGTCAGTGAATTCAAGCGGAGTAACTACATTTTCCATACGTGTAACAAGATATTCTGCCGCGCCACTCGTGCTTTCATCGGTCCATCGCAAAGTGAATTGGTCTTTATTTATCATCGTTTCCGTATTTAAAATTGTGGGGATCTCAGGCGGAGGACCATCATAACTAACGGCATGATTAACAATACTTAAAGGGATCGGCAACACAGATCCACTCGTCCCCCGCAACTCTGATAATGTTACACTGACCGGACCGATCGGAACACCACTGACCTTTGCACAACGTAGAGTCAACACGGAACCTGTTGTTATAGGGTTTGCGTTCATCCCATACACAACAATGCGTACACGCCCGATCTGATTTTCATTCCAATCCAATGTTTTGCCGGAAGCTTGCAGATGCAAGGTCGGCTCGATCGCATTAAGGATCATGCGGGAAGCATCATATTCTACCGTAATGTCGAACGATGCAATGTTCTCAGATGGCAACACATCTAATCGTAGAGTGAGGGAAAAATCTTGTTGTGCCAAAGGCACTATCGTCTTGTCCAATATCACGGACGCGGCCTCGGCAGATCTAATACCACCGCATACTGCACAGATCATAATGGTTACTATCGTAACCACCGGCACAATAAATTTCTTGATCATCCTTGTATGAACCATAAATCCTTTTATCGCATCCTGTAGAGGGCCTAATAAACTGTCCTTCGTTTATTATCTGCTTTAGTTGCAGCATGTTAGGGGAAAGAACGCAAGGCCGTATCCGTGAATGAGCACAATGTCTTTGTACCCCTATTATCGTCATAGTACATTACACGAGAATTACATTAGGATTAAACTTTTGTAATATTTCTGAGGAAGGAAAATATTGTAGGTAAGAATAAAATAATCGTCATTGTGTTCTATGTCGTCCCGGCCGGAGCGAAGCGTAGAGCCGGGATCTCGGTACTTAGATCCCCGCTTTCGCGGGGACGACATAGAACGCCGGGACGACATAAGGATGTGGGAATGGTATGAATAAAATATTTCTTCGTACTACCCCACCACCGGCAAGATCACACTGAAGGTGGAACCTTTACCTTTTACACTGCGAACTTCGATCTTGCCCTGATGCACTTTCGCAATATAATGAACCAAACTCAAACCAAGCCCATGGCCAGCCTCTGTCGCTAACTCCGGACTTTCACGATGAAAAAAGCGCTTCATCAATTTCGGGATATCTTCCTGCGCGATACCAATCCCATTATCAGTAATACTTATCCGCACGTGCTTGTTTTCATACTCAGCAATAATATCGATCTTGCCTTTTGCCGGCGTGAATTTGATCGCATTGTCGACCAAATTAAAGAAGAGACGCCGCAAATGTAATTTGTTCGCATGGATCTTTTTTGACCGCTTTGGTACGGTAAGCGATACTATCATCGACTTATTCTTCGCAATAATTTTTACTTGCTCGTAGAACTCTTCCAAAAATGCGTTAAGATCAAGGTCCTCGAATGATATCGCGTGCGGCTGCGATTCCAACTTTGTCAGCAATAAGAGGTCTTCTACCATCTTGAGCATAGTCCCCGTCTCATCAAGACATGTTTCCAACGCCTTCTTATATTCCTCAGCAGAACGATCGCGACGCAAGGCAACTTCCGCCTCCCCCCGTATTATCGCGAGCGGTGTCCTCAGTTCATGCGCAACGTCGTAGCTAAAGTCTTGAATATACTGGAACGATCTTTCCAAACGTTCGATCATGTTATTGAACGCATCTGCCAATGCTTTGATCTCCGGGTCTGCCAGCGTTTGCGTGACCCGTTTGCTCATGTCCTTATGTGTGATCGCCGCTGCAGCCTTCGTGATCGTGGAGATCGGCTGCAAGATCATCACAACGTAGAACCACGCCAAAATGCTCATTACAATAAGCGCTATAGGGATCGAAATAAAAATAAGAGCGAATCGTCTTTTGATCCGGAATAGCACATCATCCATTGATGTCGCAAGCTGTAATATATACTGCACGCGGCCAAAACGGTCGAACGGTTTTGAAATGATCCTCAATTTAAGCTCGCCTGATATAACATCCTGAATAAATAGCCGTTCATGCGGTGTTGCCGTAAAACTTTTTTGCATTTGCGCAAGGATATCGTCGTCGATTATATTATTGCTTTTGATCGCGATGTCCCCTGCAGGATAATATACGACTATAAAATCCCTCTTAAGCGCCAACTCGTGGATCTTAAAGGTCCATTTTTGATCAAGCTCTTTGATCTTGGGTGCTTGAAAAAATTCTTTTTTGGGATTAGCGATAAGTTCTATGACGCGGGCGAGTGAATCAGGCGCTGTCTCTGAATCGGGTTCTAAATACGTGGCATATTCTTCGATGATCGCTTCAAATGCTTCGATCTTGGCGGTAAGATTTTTATCGACTTCGTAATAAACGAACGTGGAGAGATTAAAATAGAGGTAACTGCTGTAAACAAGTAAGATAAGGCCTAACACCGCTGTAAAGAGGACGCTTATCTTGAATCGAATCGAATTGAACATTACGGTCCTTATCCCTGCAATACATAGCCGACACCACGCACCGATTGAATGAGCTGATCGTCAAACCCTTCGTTGAGCTTTTTCCTGAGGCGATGGATATACACATCAAAAATATTAGTAAGGCTGTCAAAATCCTCATGCCATACATGTTCGGATATCATGGTCCGCGTAACGACCTGATTAGCATGCAACATAAGATATTCAAGCAACGCGTATTCTTTATTGGCAAGGTGGATCTCGGTATCCCCGCGCTTGACCTTGCGCGTCAGCTGATCAAGCTCAATATCCCCGATCCGTAATGTTGTTGTCTTGACCGCCCTGTTCTTTCTCAATAATGCACGTACGCGAGCTAAGAACTCATCGAATGAAAACGGTTTGGTAAGATAATCGTCTGCACCTGAATCAAGCCCGCGCACTTTATCCTGCACTGAGTCTCGTGCTGTTAAGATAAGGATCGGTGTGTTAACCTTGGCCCGCCGCACTTCACGGCATATGTCGATCCCATTCAGATCAGGCAGCATCAGATCAAGAACGATAAGGTCGTAGGTAACGTTTGTTGCCTGAAAAAGTCCATCAACACCGTTACTTGCAACATCAACAACATAGGCTTCTTCCTTAAGCCCGCGTTCAATAAAATTCGCTATTCTTTTTTCGTCTTCTATAACAAGGACCCTCATGACATCCTCTCTTATGTTTGATCGTCATCTATGGAACGTTGCAAGACAAAGAACATTATAGCCTAATAGATTTGGTATGTTAAAGAGAAAAAGGAACATTGAAGAACGACCGGATCGGCGGGGATAGGCAATAGTTTCTAACTGAAAAGCATGCCTATAGTTAGATTATACGGAATACATTACTCCTGAAGTAAACTATGAGGACTTTATCTTATGTAATTCACATTCGCACATCTGGTCCAGCAATCCTTCGATCGTGGTCGAAAAATTCCATGCGGGATAATGGCTATTAAACTTGCTCACATCGCTGATATACCACATATGATCTCCACTGCGGGCCTGTTCCGAATATTTTACATTAGCTTTTTTCTTTGTCTTGGCTTCAATGTACGAGATCGCCTCACGCATTGAGATATTGGAATAACGTGAACCGCCGATATTGTACACTTCAGCGATCCGCGGTGCTTTATAAAACTCATAACACGCATTGACAACATCATAGGCACAAATATTATCACGCACCTGCTTACCTTTGTATCCATATATCGTATATGGTAAACCATGCACTATCGCCTTGACCAAATATGACAAAAATCCATGCAATTCGACGCCGGAGTGTTGCCGTCCGGTCAGACATCCGCCGCGGAATACCGCGGTTTTCATATTAAAATACCGTCCGTATTCCTGCGTAATAATATCGGCTGCAGCTTTAGAGGCACCAAACAAGCTATGCTTGCATTGATCAATGCTCATCGACTCATCGATACCATTATAATATCGATGATCAGCCGGCAACTCATAGCGGGTTTCTTGTTCGATGAGCGATAATTCATTCGGACGATCACCATAGACTTTATTGGTCGAGAGAAAGATAAAAACGGCTTCTGGACAATGTTGACGAGTGTTTTCTAGTAACACAAGCGTACCCTGGGCATTGACCGCAAAATCCGTGTATGGTTCTTTTGCCGCCCAATCATGCGACGGCTGTGCTGCAGTATGGATTATGAGGTCAAAGGAATGTTTTTTAAATACCTTCTCGACCTCTTTATGGACACGAATGTCGGTCGTAAGGTGGGTAAAATTGCTGTGTTTTTCTTTAAGCGCGCTTATATTCCACAGAACGCTGCCCTGTTTCCCAAAAAAATACTCGCGCATATTATTGTCGATACCGATAACCTCAAAGTCCTTCTCACAAAAGAAAGAAACCGCCTCTGATCCAATAAGCCCTCCGGCACCGGTAACGAGTACTTTTTTCATCTATATTCCTCTATTTACGGATAAAAAAGGATGGTGTTTCGTATCCGCAGGTATGCGCCACATGCCCACATATCTCTTCGATTATTTTTATTTCATCCTGCTCTAATGTTCGAATATACTGCTCATTTACGTCTTCTCTCATTGGATACCAGCGGGTTTGCATTTGTGTAAATATCGTATTTTTTTGATCTGGACCCGGGACGATCGTTTCGTCAAACGGAAGTTTTACGAATTCACAGATATCTTTAAGGAAATGCCGCGGATCTTTAAGAAATTGCTCAAATTGCACAACTTTAAAATTAGGTATATGTTCGCCATCTTTTAAAGCTATCTCGATAGAGTTTTTCCAATGTTGACAACATAACCGCAAATTTTTTTCTTGAGAAAAGGTAAAATTATTCTTTTTCGGGTTCGCATAATATTTTTCTGCGACCCGTTTACACATGGCAAATGGATCCCTCGTGACCAATATAAAATACGGCTGTGTGTCTTCAAGTATTTTGTATAAATAATGCGCATTGATGGTATAGAGTTGGCTTTTGTCTATAAAACGACAATTATGGATATCGTGTGCATAGGCTCGAATGATTCGCTTTAATACCGCGCGAAATTCGTCTTTTACGCCACTATCTATACTATCAGATTTCATTCGATACAGATCTATCGTATCATCCAAAGCATATGTCCAATAACGAAAATAATCTGTTTTGTAATACGGGTGGTACACATCATTGTTGAGAAAGGATAGCGCCGGGGGGACATATTTATTGCACGTGAAGATCTCATTGTCAGCAGCATCCCATGCATAACTATTTCCTGTACAAAAACAGGTGTTGTGATGCCGCTGCAACGCTTTTACTATCATGGTAAGGCCACCACCTTGCACACCCAAAAAGAATATCGGCCTATCGATCGACACATTTTTTAGGGGAACATAGAGACGCCTTATATTGAATGTATATTTGCTCCTGCGGTACCGTGAAAGAATGGCACCTTTTGAGAGAGAGGTACGAATGCGTTGCAATGTTCTATTCATTGCTTTCATGGCTTTAAGTAATAAAATTGGGTTGCCAACAGCAAATACATAATAAAAAAGGGGGAATGCTTTCCCCCTTTAAAAATCATGAGCGCGGAAGGATTCGAACCTTCGACAGCCACCTTAAAAGGGTGGTGCTCTACCACCTGAGCTACGCGCCCAACATTAGATCTCGTTTATTTCGGTCTCTTTTTGCTTCAGCATTTCATCAACGTTCTTGATGTGCTTATCGGTCGTCTTTTGCACATCATCGTGCGCTTTTTTTGCATCATCTTCAGGTGCCGTACCATCCTTCTCAAGACGTTTTATCGCGTCATTGGCTTCCTTACGCGCGGCACGGATCGAGATCCGGCTTTCTTCCGCATATTTGCGCGCGACCTTGGTCACTTCCGAACGGCGTTCGTTCGTAAGTTCCGGGATCGTGATGCGAATGATCTTGCCGTCATTGATCGGATTGAGCCCGAGGTTCGCCTCCTGGATGGCCTTGACGACACTTGAGATCTGCGATACATCCCATGGCTGGATCAATATCTGACGCGGTTCAGGAGTTGAAAGGCTCGCTAATTGTTTAAGCGGTGTCATGGCATTGTAATAATTGACGTGGATCCCTTCGACAAGCGCTGTTGAGGCGCGGCCCGTCCTCAAGGATTGAAACTCACGTTTGAGTGCCTCTTCGGCTTTCTGCATCCGCTGATTCGTTTCATGAACGACTTCCTTTAAGCTCGCTAATGTTTCCATGATCTTCTCCTTGCTTATGCGTCGTTGGAGACCTTGTCTTTGACTATGGTACCGATCTTCTTACCGAAGACCACATCACGAATATTGCCTTCCTTCTTCATGTTACATACGATAATAGGCAATTGATTGTCCATGCACAATGTTATCGCCGTCGCATCCATGACTTTTAGATTTTTACGGATAACATCGATATAGGTCAATGTCTCGAACATCTGCGCGTTCTTATGTTTCTCCGGGTCCTTATCATAGACACCATCGACACGCGTTCCTTTAATGATCACCTCTGCGCCGATCTCGACCGCTCGTAAGGCTGCTGTCGTATCGGTCGTAAAATAAGGATTGCCGGTCCCGCCTGCGAACACGATCACACGCCCTTTTTCCAAATGGCGGATCGCACGTCTGCGAATATACGGTTCAGCGACTTGTTTCATCTCAAGCGCGGAAAGAACACGCGTAAAAAC
>JAFGJY010000073.1 GCA_016928875.1 Candidatus Omnitrophota bacterium
AATGAAAAAAGAACGGTCGAGCGCATCGCATAGCCGGCAATGCCAAATAACGAGAGCGCTACACCCAGAATGAAAAGGATCCGCACAAACGACATGGTCGCCGCCTCATCAAATACATTTAGGATGATCATGAATATAATAAAATAACCCGCAAATTGCGCAAAGGCCGCAAAGCTTGCCGCTTTATACACGGAAAAATACACTGAAATACCAAGCACAAGTATCCATATAAGCAGCGCCACACCGGCCGGCCCGCCATAGTGGAATTCGCACGCATCCCGGCTGCGCACGCGTTTAATTGTATAGGCTACAACACAACCAAACGCAAGCACTGCGGCTGCGGTCGTTATGGCATTTGTCCCGAGCGTCGATACGCCGCCAAAATAAAATGCCCCCATCACGAATAAAAGGTACATGCAACTTTGTATTATCAGGTTCATGCGTGACTCTCCTTTATGGTAGTGTTTCAGGTCTCAGGCTGCAAGCTGCAAGTCACAGGCCTTAAACGTGGTGTCAGGCACGTGTCTGACACCTTGCTTCAGGTCTCAGGCTGCAAGTTGCAGGTCACAGGCCTTACAGCTTCTACTAGTGAGGCGAAGGATCTCTACCTGTCGGTAGACAGGCAGTCTATCTGATCACATAGTTCGAATATCCTTGATTCTTCTCCCGCCTTTGGCGGGATCAGAATGACAAGTAAAATTACATGCCTTATGTCTTGCGTCTGATTTCTCTCCACCTACGTGGTGTAAGAAGAATTCCTTTCACACCGCGTAGGTGTGAATGAGGATGCGTAGATGTGAACGAAACAAAACATCTCTTCCTTCACCCACGCGGATGGAATTCCTTATGGATCTTTTTCAAACGATCACGCGATACATGGGTGTATATCTGTGTCGTCGAGATATCAGAATGCCCCAGCAATTCCTGTACGATCCTGAGATCAACGCCGCCCTCAAGCAAATGGGTCGCGAACGAATGCCGTATCGTATGCGGTGATATGTTCTTTTTTATACCGGCACGGCGCGCGTATTTCTTTATCAGATCATGCAGCCCTTTACGCGTGAATCCGCAGCTTTTATTCGAGATGAACAAGCGGTCGGACCGGGAGCCGGGCTTGAGGAATTTAGAGCGGATTTTTTCATATTTCTCAAGCGCGTGGACCGCCTTGCGGCCGATCGGCACGATGCGTTCTTTACTGCCCTTACCGATACAGCGCACGTATTTCCCGTCGAGGTTAATATCATTGAGGGTCAACGACGCGAGTTCGCTCACCCGCAGGCCAGTCGCATAAAAGAGTTCCAGAATCGCATTGTCACGCACGCAAAAGCGCGTCCGCCCGTTTGAGAGTTCGATCATTTTCTCGATCTCAGCGCGCGTCATGAATTCCGGCAAGGTTTTCCATTTCTTTGGTGAATCCAAAAGCTCGGTCACGTCTTCACGGATCACTTTCTCACGCACGAGAAAACGGTGGAACAATTTTATCGACACGAGCATTCGATAGATCGTCGCGACCGCAAGGTCTTCGTCGCGCAGCGCGCGCAAGAACTGTACGATATGTTCTTTGGTGATCGATTTAACATCGGAGACTTTTTTCTTCTGCAAAAAAACAAAATATTTTTTGAGGTCCCGCTCATAGGAAATGAGGCTGTTATCGGCCAAGCCTTTCTCGACCGAGAGGAATTCCGTAAAAAGCGTTAGGTATGTGGTAAAAGACATTGGTATATGGTAAAGGTTCTAGGTTCTAGGTTCTAGGTTCTAGGTTCTAGGTTTTAGGTTTTAGGTTTTAGGTTTTGGGTTTTGGTACTAACGTACGAAGTTTAAAAGTAAATGTGTCATCCTGAGCCCCGCAGGGGCGAAGGATCTATGTTATGTGATACCATAGCTCCACTATCCTAGATTCTTCGTCGCTTCGCTCCTCAGAATGACAGTTAATACTAATCGTCTTTCGTCTTTTATTATTACTCTACCGCAAAAAATAATTGTTCGCCCGCTCAAACCCGATCGTGGTCGCAGGGCCATGGCCGGGATATACAGCGATCCTATCGTCCAAGACCATTAATTTATCATTGATCGCAGGAATGATCGCGCGCGGATCGGAACCGGGAAGGTCCGTACGGCCGACGCTCGCATAAAAAAGCGTATCACCGGTAAACACACAATCATCGAACAACAAACAAATACCGCCCGGTGTATGTCCGGGCGTGGTCAACACAGTAAAGGTCATACCGTAGGCCTCACAGACCTCGCCGTCCTGCAATGTCCGTTCTGCCTTCGGTGATGTGACCGGCGCATCAAAAAACGCCGACAAATTGCGCGCAGGATCATTAAGGAATGCTGCATCGCCCTCGCCGATCCAGATCGGCAGCCCCCAGGCCCGGTTCGTACCGATGTGATCGGCATGCCCATGCGTGTTGATGATAATACGCGGCGTGAGCCCTTCCTGAGCCAGAAGTTTTGTGATCTTCCCATGCTCGAACCCGGGATCGATCACGATCGCGTTCTTCTGATCAGCAGAAAGGATATAACAATTGACCTGATAATCGCCGACTACGATCGTCTGTATCTGCATCGTGTTCCTTCTCTATTTCCACTGACGGAGGGATACTCCCTCTATTATTCTTTCACTCTGCGCGTGAATTCCTTATTATCCACGATCGTGATCCCGAGTTTTTTGGCTTTGTCGTATTTCGAGCCCGGGGCCTCCCCGACCACGACATAATCCGTCTTGGCGCTCACCGACTTGGCCACCCGTCCGCCCAGGCGTTTGATCATTGCTTCCGCCTCCGGCCGCGAAAAGTCCGACAGTGTCCCGGTAACGACAAAGGTCTTACCGGAGAAGAACGTTTTTTTCTGCGAGACCGCCTCACGAACATTAAACGCGACACCGGCATCCTCCAATTTCCTGAGGATCGCCTGCGTGCTTTTTACACTGAAAAAATCAACGACCGACCGCGCAATGACCGGGCCGATCTCGTGGATATCAGAAAGCGTCTCAACCGTTGCTTCCTCGAGCGCGCGGATACTTTTGAACTGTTCTGCTAAAACTTCGCCTGCATGCTGGCCGACATTAGGGATCCCGAGCGCAAAAATAAGCCGCGCAAGAGTGCGGCGTTTACTTCCCTCTATCCCTGCTAACAGATTCTCGGCTGACTTGGCGCCCATTCTCTCAAGCGCAACAAGATCATCGAACTTTAAATAATATAGATCACTCATGTCCTTAACGAGCCCCTCATCGACCAGTTGTGCGACAAGCTGTATCCCCAATCCCTCGATGTCCATGGCATTGCGCTGGGCAAAATGACGGACACGCGCCTTGAGCTGTGCCGCACAATGTAAACTCACACACCGTATAGCCACTTCCCCTTCATCATTAAAGACCGGCTCGCCGCATGAAGGACATCGTTTCGGAAAGGTGTATTTCTTAAGCCCCGCTTTTCGTCTCTCACGAAGAACACTGATGACCTTAGGGATGATCTGGCCGCTCTTTTCCACGACGACACTATCGCCGATGCGCGCATCAAGGCGTTCGATCTCGTCTTTGTTGTGTAAGGATGCACGGCTTACGGTCGTGCCTGCAAGCTGCACCGGTTTAAGTTCTGCTACCGGTGTGAGCGTGCCCCGCCGGCCGACCTGCACAACGATATTCTCAAGCACGGTTGTGACCTGTTCCGCCGGATATTTATACGCGATCACCCAGCGTGGCGATTTAGAGGTCACGCCCATGAGCTCGTGTTGTTTGAATGCGTTCAGTTTGATGACCATGCCATCGATCTCATACGGCAAGGCGTCCTTCTTTGTGCCCTGCGCCTTGCAATAGCGAATGACAGCTTCGATATCTTTGCATACTGCGCTCTTGTCATTAACCGGCAAACCACATGTTTTAATAAATGCAAAATACTCGGCCAAGGTCGGCGGTATCGCGCCCGAATGCGCGCCGAGACCGTGTACCACTATATCGAGTCTGCGTTCGGCGACAAGTTTCGGATCAAGCAATTTGAGCGTGCCGGCCGCGGCATTGCGCGGATTGGCAAACAGGTCTTCGTCCTCGGCAACACGTTTTTTATTTATGGCTTCAAAGCTTTTCTTTGAAAGATAGATCTCGCCGCGCACTTCCAAAAGGTCCGGAATGCGGATGTTCTTTGATGCAATCCGCGGTATTCTGAGAGGAACAGCGCAGATCGTACGGACATTCGCCGTTACGTCATCACCTTGCCGCCCATTGCCGCGCGTAAGAGCCCGCGTAAGCATTCCCTTCTCATACACAAGCGAGATCGATACGCCGTCGATCTTCTCTTCAACATAGTATTCAGCGTTTAGGCCAAGCTCTTTCTGAACACGCCGGTCGAATTCACGCACTTCATCATACGAATAGGTGTTGTCGATACTGAGCATCGGCACGCGATGGGTGACGGTCTTAAAGCTCTTGAGCGGCTCACCGCCGACACGCATCGTCGGCGAATCCTCGGTTTTAAGATGAGGGAATTGCTGCTCAAGCTCAGCGAGCTCCTTGAGCATGCGGTCATAATCGCGATCGGAAATGACCGGGCTTGCTTCGACATAATAAAGATGATTATGCCGCTCGAGCTCGGCGCGTAATTTCTTTATCTTTCCTTGGGCTGTGTGTTCGTTCATAAAGTTCTCTTATGGACACTGTATATCGTATAGCGTATAGCGTGTTGTGTCCGTCCCCCCTCCTAGAGGGGGGTGGTGCGTAGCACCGGGGGGTTTTAAGCACATCGTATCAATACGCAAAACCCCTCGGCCTCTGCTTCGCATCGGCCACTCCCCTTAAAAGGGGAGACGAGTCTTAGACTTCGTAACATTTACCTATGATGATACCCGCCTGCGCGTAAAGCGATTGATGAAATAAAATCCACAATCGTCTTTGGGCACCGCATCGTACATGATCATGCCAATGTCCGGATATGCACGGCACATAAGCGGCCGGTTCGCGTGATCCTTACAGCGATTATCCGAGGTTACCATCGAACAGGCAAAGAACAAATACCCTTGTGCGTCACGGCCTTTGACCTGAAAGCGTTTCAGTTTTTCATTTTCGATCAACATCTGCAGATATTCATCGAAATTCGAGAGCAAGTCCCCGCGATTACGCAAATATACGTGCCGGCAACAGCGGCCGCACATCTTACATGTCCCGAGACGTTTATACAATATACTGTGGAACGCGCGTCGTATGATGGTACGGATAACAACAAAGAATTCCAGTATAAATTGTTTCGTGTTCATAGTTCTTAATATCAATCTTCGTCTCCCCTTTTAAGGGGAGTGGCCCGTAGGGCCGAGGGGTTTTGCGTAAAGATATCCCATCCTCAACCCCCCCCGGGGCTTCGCCCCACCCCCCTTGCAAGGGGGGACAAACATTTTACGTTTAGACCAATTTCTCTAACCGTTCTAATTCGCCACGGACTTCTTCGTCCTCAGGATGCACGGCCACATAGTTCTCCCACACGGCTCGTGCATCTGCATGCCGGCCCAGGCGAAAAAGCGTGATCGCTTTGAGCCGCTCTACCTTAAGCGGATGCGCGTGCCGTTCCGCCCGCTCAAGATACAAAAGCGCACGTCTAAGATCACCTTGTTTTTTAAAATATGTCCATGCAATATCAAAGTATAATTCATAGGCTGCAGGATGGAATGCCACGCCTTTTTGCAAGACCTTTATCCCTTTTTGTATCAGTACCGCCTCTTTATGTTCATCACTGACCATAGCAGCGTTATTAAACGCATAAAGCCACCCCAGCAATGACCAGTAATCGATATACGAGGGCTGCACGTTCACGACCATGGTATAGATAACCGGCATGAGATACCACCGGCCTTCATGCCAGAACTGTCCGGCTTTTATCACTAAATAATCCGCAACGATCGGGGCTAAGTCGCCTAATAACATCCCCGGATAAAAAACAGTTGTATTCGCCCGGCTAAGCGACCAATAAAAATCATCGCACACCATGTGTTGCGCTGTGATGTTGAAAACCCCTACCGCAGCGATGAGTACTATTAAAATATATATTGTTCTCTGTTTTGTGAGCATATGAAATTAAGGGGACACCTTACTTAATTCACCGTTTCCCCACCTACGAGGTGTGAAAAGAGCTTTTTTCACACCTCGTAGGTGGAAGTCCAAATAATCGTTAGAATTCTTTTCGTGCATATATTACATGCGCCGCAGTAAGAACGATCAAAGAATACACACACGCATACGCGGTAACCTTAAGCACATAGGCAACCGGAACAGCCGTCTCAAGCGTGATCGTCTCCACGATCGTAAAATAATCGTAGCGCGGCAAAATGGTCTTAAGGAATGATGCAAGTGCTGCCGCGGTCGTACTGCCCGCCTGATAAGCCACCATTTCAAAGGATCGTAACCCATGCGCAAAGAAAAAGACCGATATGCCGAGGAAATATGCCATCATTTTATCAACGAGCACACCGATAAGGACCATGATCGCGGCAAATGAAACATATTTAATATACATCAAAAATATGGCCGTCGGCACAGCGGGTGTGATCTTTCCTATACGCAACGCAATTATGCCGAGCACAAGTGCTATAAGCACGCCGAGGCTGATGGTAAGCGTACTCATGACACCAATGATCTTCCCATTTAAATACGTCGAGCGCGATACTGCTTTGCTAAGAAAGAGAACATCCTGTTCGTGTTCCGCTCCGGAATGCAACACCGCCGGCACCCCGAACAGTATCAGCATGAAGGCAAAGAACGCGCACAAGGTAAATCCAAGGTCATGCAAGACCTTGGCCCCTTCGGTTGGATCAAAATAATTTATAAGCGAAAGCATGAAGAAAAACGCAAGCGATGCTCCTGCAAGAATGAAGACCACCCGGGCAGAGAGAAGTTCGCGGACCGTAAGATGTGCAATTATGAAAAGTTTTTTTATCATGTTGGATTCAGGGATCGTGATGAGTCGTCATTGCGAGGAGGCCTTTAGGCCGACGTGGCAATCTCAATACGTATCATGCCGAACTTATTTCGGCATCTACTAATCTCTATCCTAACCTGCCTACCGTCAAGCAAGCATTCGTCAGGATGATAATACGGAGATTGCTTCGGTCGCTTCCCCATAGATTTCTTCGAAATCTCGCAATGGGGACAAGCCGCTCCCTCGCAATGACGACTAAATATATTACGTGGTATCAAATACCAACACTTCCATACACATATATTGTTTTTTAAAACACCGGCTTAAGGAGCTCCTCGTCATATTCACGTGTTCTTTCTTTCGGCCGCCAGGCCGGCTCTTCATACTGGTCCGGGTCGACTTCTTCTTGCTCTCTTAGGGGAAAAAGGTTCCCTTTGCCTTCGTCAACACCGTTCATGTAGACAATGATCGCCTGATCGTGTTCCTCCATGACAATACCATTTTCCTTAAGGAAACGGTCCTCTTCCTCAGCCGGCTCCTCGACCTGTGCGGCGTCCTCGATCTTTTGCAGCGAAAGCGCATAGCCTTGCTCGCGATCCCTGCGGCCGCCACCGGTCCCCACGCCCGAACCTGTTGCGGTATAATTGAGATCAACGACCGTATCGTTCTTTATGAATACTTCCATGATCCTGCCGCCTGATGCATATGTGTACAATTCGGTTTGCCCGGAAGGATCTTTCGGAGATAAACCCTGCTCCTGCGGAGGACCGAACTCTTTGACTACCTGGGACCGGTTCCAATAAAAGATATTCCGGCTCGTTTTGCACGCTTCCTCGACCGCACGCTCGGTTCGCGAAGGCCCTCGCATAAAGCCGCTCTTTACCGTACCGGCACCTGTTTGTTGGGATGCTGCGCACCCGCATAACACGAGAACGATCATTAGTAGCGCTGTGGCCCTCATATTCCCTCCTTTGGAAAAAACTGCTCCTTCCATCTCACGATTCCTTAATGATCAGGTTGATCTGAACGCCATTAAGGTCGAATGTTTCGACGACCTGATTTATTATATGATGATAATGATTATCAGTCACTATCTTCTTGCTATTGACGAACGCCATGAACGACGGCGGTTTATGCCCGATCTGGGTCATGTATTTTATCTTCAGATGAGAGGGCAATGTGCCGTCATTATTGAGCCGAGCGACCAGATCGTTGAGGATGCTCGTTTTGATATCAGCTGTATAGCGCTTCCACAGTGTGATCGCATGGTCCATGATCTTATCGACATTACGCCCATTAAGTGCCGATATGAAGAGCACCGGCAGATACCGCAAGAACGCATTGAGCTCCTTGAGCTCACGTTCATACTGCGCCATCTCTACGCCTTTGACAAGGTCCCACTTGTTGACGACCAAAAGCACGGTCTTCTTCCATTGTTCGATGAATTCGAAGAGTGCACGCGTATCACGCTGCGGACCTTTTTCGGCATCGAAGAGGACGAGCACAATATCTGATTTTCGGATCGCTTCCTTGGCGCGGCTAAGGCTAAAGACCGAGGTCGAATCATGCACTTTGCGTTTACGTTTAATACCGGCGGTATCGATGAGGCGTATCCTGCATCCGCCATGTTCGATCACTTCTTCGATCGAATCACGCGTCGTCCCTGCGATCTCAGATACGATAGCACGTTCCTCTTGAAGCAACCGATTGAGCAAGGTGGATTTTCCGGCATTCGGCTCTCCGATGATACATAAGCTGAAATCGACCGCAGGCGGTGTATGTCCGGTCACCTCCGGGATCATCGCGCAGATCCGGTCAAGCAATACATCGATCGCAAGGCCATGCACTGCCGAGATCTCGACCGGGTCGGTAAAGCCAAGACTGTAAATATCATTTTGATCATAATACTGTTCGTTGTCGACCTTATTGACCACGAAAATACACGGTGTGGTACCCTGCTTAACGATATCAGCCAGATGATGGTCCTCGGCCGTGATACCGTC
>JAFGJY010000074.1 GCA_016928875.1 Candidatus Omnitrophota bacterium
ATTGATATACCGCGCAAATACATATCTGGCTCCGCTTCACTCAACACCAATCTGATCAAAGGGAGGATCCCGTTTAAATTTGAATGGCGTTCATGCTTCGCTTCATTCTCTATGAGAGTGCTGAGCGCCTTTATATTTTGCTGGGCGATCTCGATCATATCCGATACATCATCCAGTATTTCTTTTAAATCATCGATCGTTCCGATCTTGATCACAAGATGCCGTGCCTTTTCTTCAAGTAATCGTAACCTTCGCACCTTGTTGATCCGCTCTATGAGATCATCAACGGTCTTATAATCAACGGCCTTAGTAGCAGAAGGAATGATCTTCTTCCGCTTTATTTCATCATAAGCGATCTCACCTATTACATATTTCATGAAACGTACTAGATCTTGATCTCGTGTCGATGTAATCGTTGCCATACCCTCCGTCATATGTTTCCACAAAACCTCGTCTTTTCTAAATTGGACTCCTTCGTCATTCGGGTCTTTATAATCGCCTGTTTTTTTGATATTTCCCGAAACTTCATGACGCATTTCATGTACAAATCCAAGCGCCAGAACAAGCCCAAGCTCGACGTTGGTTAAACCGGCAGCAAAGAGCTTCTTGTGGACCCCTACAAACTTATTTTTTACATGGTCTAAGAAAAGAGAAGGACTTTCATCAAGCCAGCCAAACGCCATATTCCCGGTTCGTAACCCATATAAGATCTCGTCCTTGTTTTTATCGTGATTGATCGCAAATGCAAGCGCATCTTCTATATCTACCTTACGCGCGCGAAGTTCATCGAGCATTTCTGTCTCAATAAGCAATAACCGTTCTTGGCCATCAACAGTAATCGTAATGGTCGTGCTTTGCATTACGATGTTAAATCGAATGTGTTCCAGATTGGTCACTTTCTTCCCGCTGATCATTTTAGCTGGCTGAACATCCCTCTTGATCATGGCCCAATTCGCATTCATAAAGGAAGGATGCCCGGCAAAACCTGCTGTGATAACCGTACTATGCTCCTCTATTTGGGCAGTTGAAAACCAATTAGATAGCGTGGCCCTTGTGCATGGTACCGTATCATAGATCTTATTATCTTGTGCAAACACACCGGACACCATGGATGTCATAAAAAAACACCCACAGACAAGGATGGATATTAACTTAACGATCTTCCGCATATAATTACTATAAATAGGTTAGGTAGTTATGTAGTAGTTGCCACAATAATAACATGGATTTATGAAAAATCCAGTGGCTACCCTAAGAATTGTATCGATACAATATTTATAATAATTAGGCAGATACAAGATGGATCCGCTCAAATAAAACATTAGATTCATCACCTGCTTGTGAAAGTATATGCTCCGGTATTGTGGCTTCACCGGATCGTACAATGCCAATCTCTTCTAAAGGTTTATCCTTTTTGCTCCATAGATCATTATTCGACATAGATAAGATCTTAAGAAACATCTGTTCTCTGTCTGTTGGAATAATACGCGGAATAAAACGTTCACCGCCACTAAACACCCATGCCCACATCTGTCTTATTAGTTGTGAAGACATTACAACAGATATGTATGCGATAAGCAATATAATGACTCCTATTACAACACCAGCAAGCCCAATGACACTGCTTTGCCCCAGAGTGGCAACAGACGCTGCTTGCAAACTCGAATAGCTCCCTAGCAATGTCCCCGCCAAAATACTGGTAATAACACCCTTTTTTGGTGCCATACCTTTTTTTATTGCACGTACGGTCAACCATCCTACACCATATATCGCAAGAGCAGTTCCGACACCCATCAACGCTGCAGTAATATTGATCATCAACCCTATTCCCAAAGATGCCAAGGCTGTAAAAAATAAAATATTTTTAAAGTATATCCCTTGTCTATAAAACAAATCGATCTCTATTTCCTCATTATCTTTATGAAATTCAAGCCTGCTGCGTTTTGCACCAAGCGTAATAACAGCGGTAAACGCTTTAAGTAAAAGTAACCCTGCATAAAGCAAACGTGCTTTACCCAAACTCTTCAATGTGATCACTATTTGAGTATGGGGCAATTCCTTGCGTTTCAATACGACAATAGATTCAGGGAATAATTTTGAAAGCCAGCTATTGGGGTCGTGTAAATAGTCGTCGTGCGCAATAAAATCCCCCAATCTTTTATCCACTACAGGAGTTGCGGGCCCATCTGCAGGCATCTTGCCGGGCCGAGATTTCGTCACAAACTCACCTTTACCTTTTTTCTTGAGCCCAAGCGCTAATAATATAGATACAATGAAGCCATAAACACCCATTCCAAATGCCCGCATATCAATTGCTTTAAACAAAGCATTAAAATCGATCACAGGCTGTTTCACCTTCTTCGGACTTAAATCACGTTTTTGAGCATTTTTATACTTAGCCAATAAGGAATCGATCTCATTTTGTACATCATACTTCGATACATACTGATCAACGAATTCTTGTAATTCACTCGTGATTTCCGCCGGACTTCCCCCTACCTCAAGTGCCGCGTTCGCCCATATGTATGCTTGCTGTGTATTATTGAAGGCTTTATACATAAGAGCCATAGTGCTATAAACATTTTTATTGCTCGGGTCTAAGTTATAAACCGCTTTACACATGGCTTGCAGATAATCATATATTTCTGTGCGCTTTTTCGAATCCATATCATCAGTAACGGTATTAAGAATTTCACGAGCCCGCGATATAACGTGGTTTCCTATCCAGCTCTCTCCAAACACAAGAGCACTATATTCCAATGACATATTTGCGTAAAAAAGAAGATATTCACTTTCTTTTTTTTGTGATTTCTCTTCTATTTTTTGCGAAGCCTCGTATAGACCCGTAATGATATCAGTTATGAATAAAGGATCGTTCGGAGCAACCGGCTGTTCCACTATTTTATGGTATTCCCATTGATTTACCCGTTTCAATATCTCCTTGGTTGCCTGTGTTTGACGTTCAAAGCCTATTTTAGTATTAAGTGTGCGTAATAAGAACGCCATTGCCATCTTCTCGTGTTCTTCCCTGTTAGGATGTATTTTATAATCTGGATTTTCCGAAAGTTCATCACGCACCCGTTCCCATCCATAAAACATCATCTCGCCCGGCAAGCCGCTGTCTTCATCAACCTTACCCTTTTCGATACGATTGCCTCTCAACATATTATGCGACCATCCTGTACCTTCTCCCATTTGCTTTTCCCAGAATTTTTTAGCACTGGGCAACCGATTTCTTCCCCCATTATATGCCATGTCGACAGCAAGCAATAAATTTGTATTCGGATCCAGGGTCCCGACATCAATCAGATATTGATAATACACAAGATCAAACCATCTATGAATTTGTCCCATGATAAGATTGAGCGGCCCATTGACCAACGCACTGTACTCACCCATACTCAGGTTTTTGACCTTCCTTTTCTTCAATTGCATTGCTTTTCTCATCTCAGGCGAGATCTTTGCGAGCTCATCAGTACCATCGCGGAAAGACCGCTGGAAAAATTCCTCACCGAATGTTTTCTTCGCATATTCAACAATTTGTATATACCCCTGATATTGCGCTATTTCGGCCTTTGCTGCTCGTTTATCCTCGGCCGTTTTTGCTGCATCATACTTTTTTTGCCACTTTTCAAGTTCATTCTTATATGATCGTTCATTCGATGCCGATAATCTGTTGGCCGTCGTTTCTACCGCATCTGCCATAAGTTGTACCCACCCAATGCCTCCCGCTGGCGATATTTGGTCTGTATGGATGGAATTTTGTAAAAACTCAAGCACTTCATCTTCACTCATGTTACGAGTCAATCCAACAAGGGAACCGACCTCTTTTATCACAGAGCGCAGTTGATCATCCACTGTGAAGCCTTTTATAATATCCCGCATCGAAGGGTCCTTCTTAGGGTTATAATGGAAAAAGTCGACCTTTAAGACGAACATCGTCCCTTCTTTCTCAAGCTTTGTGAAAGTATACAACTGTAGATCGATGTCATTTTTTATCTGGTTGATCGTTTCTTCACTGGTTGAGAAGATCTTCACCCACATTTTACCCGATTCATCGATCACGATCTCCGGATATTCTGCAAAGGCATTGGCCATGATGAGCGCGTACCGTGCCGTATCAGACATCGGCGTTCTCTGTTGTGCGTTAACATTGAGCGAACTTACAAGCAACGTTACCACAAATAATACAGTTGCAATTTTGTAATTTACTTTTTTTCTGATCTTCTGTAACACAGTGGTATCTTCAGGGTTCTCTTTTTGCTCATAGCTTGTATCACCCACTGAAAACACATTTAATATGCTTTCGTCGTTTTGTTTTATTGGTTGTCTTTCTGCGCGAGCGTCTCCGACATTACCAACAATACTTTTTACGTCCCTTATTACTGAACTTTCGTTGAGTGCGGTTTGTATCGTGAAGTCACTCACATATGTTTCCAAAGGCGCTGACCATGCGATCGTTGTAAAGGTAAAAAGACACACCACCGCTATTGCTGTGGTTTTAAGGAACTGCGTATGTGCTCTTATGTGTCTTTCCATAAAATATAGTCAACTACCTTATGTTATAGAAAATGATCCATAACCATAAAAAAAGCCGGGGTATCAAGGCAAACGTCACTGCGTTTAACCTTGATTACCCCGGCTATCCAACTAGCAATTATACTATACTCTTCTCACCCATCAAAAATTTAACATATAATATAATATGTGTCAAATATATGACTATAATACATTAATACACTTGTTTTAACGTATTATGGGCATTGTTATTACCTGACTATCAGTTAATGTGATATCGATCATACCGGATTCTTGGGTAGTAATAACTCGGCATGCGGTATGTCCCGTGGCTGGTCTTACAGAACCTTGAATAACGATCAAAAACGGGTGCAGTTTATCACAGACTTTTGGTAACATTTCACCGGTAGATTTAAGGACCGCAGCTGGAATGACCACTATGATCTTTGAGCGATCCCTCAGCGCCGAGACTACATCCTCTATATGCTCTGCTAATGACAAAACAACAATATCGTATTCACCGTGCGATACGATCATCGACATGTCTTTATATTTCCCCGCAACATCTGTAATAAATATGATCGAATTTTCGCCCATTTCTTTATGCAATGTTCTTCCTTTAATATAAATTATCTTCTTGCGGTTTGCACGCAGAATGGGGAATTTGTCCTTTCTCTCTTCGATCTTCCAGTGATCGTAGGGCACCATGAGATATTGCGGATTGAACGCGGAAAAAATATCCTCAATACCACCCCATGCATAGGCCCGGAATGATGTCGCGATAACCGCAAATAAACGATTAACTGCGGCACTCCGCAAATATGGAAGGATCACCCACTCTGCATCATAATGAGGATGCCCTCTGCCTGCATTAATAAGTATAGTACGGCCATCAGGCAAGGTCAGGACCAAACACAGGTCATCATCAATATCAAAGACTGTGCATTGCAACGGACGATCCGCTAGCCCGTTCATAAGCTTCTTCGGCACGTCGCTAATTACGAATAAAAAACAAAGTAATGCCACGGCAAGTCCATATACACATCCGCGGTGTATCGCAGTATACCGGCGCGCTAAATACACTAAAGCCATAATTACTATATAATAAATAATCAGTTCATATAATGCCGGTGAACGTACATGCAGTATAGCAAAAGGAAATCGTCCGAACCATTGTACTGCACCAAGAAATATATGTATGAGCTGTGCCAATCCCCATGCCCATACAGCATGTAAACTATATGGCACCATAATTGAAACGATATACATCAAGCTCAAGAATAAAATAACTGTTATAAGTGGAATGGCGACCAGGTTTGAAAGAATGCTGATAAGCGAGATCGCATTAAAATGAAACGCCAAAAGAGGAATTGCGCCAAAAAGCGCTGCCACCGAAGAAAGGCCGATCGCAACGAAATATCGCTCTATAAATGCTGTAATACTTCCGACGCGTTCATGTTCATTATTGTGGACCTGTCGTGCAAATAATGGCACGATAATGACGATCGCGCACACCGTGACAAATGAAAGCTGCAATCCCGGTAAATAAATAGCCCGCGGGTCTATGGCCACAATAAACCACAGCGAAAGCGATATAGTAGAGGTAAAATTCCGTTCTTTATGAAAAAGCGCCGCACATACGTAGAGAACACCCATGATAACCGCACGTTGCACCGGTAGGTTATAACCGGAAAGTAGCGCATAAAAATATATAATGAAGATCGTCATCAGTCCATTCAGCATGAACGGTACACGCGATGCTCGAAGAAGATAGTGAATGAACAAACCAACGATCGAAACGTGCAGCCCGCTTATCGCAAGCAAATGCATCACGCCTGCCCTGATGAACAGTTCACGCACGGTGTCGGAAATACTTTTTCTGTCACCGATAAAAAGGGCTTTCGCAAGCGAACGCACATCATGATCATCAAAGTCCTCGTTGACGCGTTTACGTATTCTCTCGCGTAATCGCGTAACGAACATATTCAATCTGATCCAGGATGATGCAGACTTTCCCTCCCGGATCTTTACACTTTTAGGACCAAAACAATACAACACTACATAGATCCCCTTATGCCCTAAATATTCGGCATAATCGAACTGTCCTTGATTACGTGCCTTGCGCGGCACGTTAAGCTTCCCCCAGATCGTGATATTTTCACCGAAGGAAGGCACATGCCTAAGTGCTTCGTGATCGTCTTTGCTCATAAACCACGATACTAACATACGCTCATGTATTTCATGTTCGATCCCGCGCATAATAAGTCGCGACGCAGTTACCTCGAATTTTATAATGCTCCTGTTACCCTTCTCGGTCACGGTCGGGAATGAATCAACTATCCCTTGAACATTGAGCCACGTATTTAAAAAATCCTTTTCTTGGACGATGAAAGAACCGGTATGCACAAGTGAGGTAACAGGAACAGCACTCAACATGATGAACAATAGATATGGCAAAAGAAAGATGCGAGAATTCCGAAGGTACGCCATTACTATAAGTAAGCCCACAAGTCCGAACCATACAAAAAACTGCGGTAACAGCATCTGAGGCATGCTGATGAGCCCCACGATAAAACATAATACTGATAATGAAATCTTATTATGTAGTATATGCATAATAGTTAATTATAATATGCATATTTTTTAAATTATACAATGTTTTTTTAATTGGGGTGAATTATGGAATAAAGGGGCTAAAAGTCATGCTGCTGTTATCATAACCTATTACTATCAATAAGGTAATAAAGATAACGCAAGCGATAATGAGAAGAATCTTATTTTGATACTTTTCCAGTGTTGTCATTATTTTGCTTTGATGCCGGTAGGAGTAAACTTATTTTTTTCCCTCTATATTCAAGCACTACTTCGCGATCATATATGGCAAGCACACGAGCGCCATCGAAACTCTCTCCGACCCGCATGATCACGCCATTTAAGAAACAATAACGTTCATTCGGTTCAATTATGATACCGCTGCACACGAAAAGCGGTTCTGTATCACCGGGACGCGCATAATATTCATTCCGTGTATCGATCCTCCGGCGAATGACGTCGCGTAACGGCGTCACCGGCTGGACTACAACATCACGCTGTACGGGTTTAACGGGACTGGCTTGAGGAGGAGTTACTACTACATCGCGTACCACAGGCTGAGCAACTACCTCTGTAACATTCTTATCTACAACTTGAGATCCGGTGAGAAATAAAAAATTATTATTAAAATAAAAATAATATAGCGCGATACCTGTCACTGCAAAAAGCAACGCTATAATGACTATGGAATGCAAGAACTTATTACGGATACTTCGTTCCGGCACAATGCTCGTTTTTATGCGCTCATGGATCGCACTTTTTTGTTGTGCCTCAAGTGTTTTAAACGCAGTTACAAAATCCTTATGTTTCTTGGTATCTCTAATGTCGACCGGTTTACCTTTTATCTCATTGTCCGCCTTTTTTAGTGCTTCATAGATTATGCTCATGCTCACCTTCCGTATGTGCTTGCGTTCAATAATGTATCAATATTTTTCTCCTCGCTTATGATCCCTTCTATTTCATGAACCGCTTCTTCGGCGATCTGATAGGTTATTTGCCGTAACTCGCTCACGTATGCTGCCATAAGGATCTTATCACACAAACTATTTATAAGACGCGGAGTTCCATTCGAATATTCGTATATAACACTCAACGCTTTAGGCGTGAACACGATGCTTTGGTCCGGCGCACCGGCTACCATGAGACGATGATATATGTACTCGGTCATCTCATCAAAATTAAGCGGTGTTAAATGGTAACGGATCGTAATGCGCTGTTTGAGCTGTACCATTGACGGCCTTTTCAAGATGTCCCGAAATTCGGGTTGGCCGAAAAAAACGATCTGCAGAAGCTTCTCCGTTTCCGTCTCAAGATTAGAAAGCAAACGGATCTGCTCCAGCACTTTCGGATCGAGATCTTGGGCCTCATCGATGATAAGAACAACATTTTGCCCCATGGAATTCTTCTCAAGCAAAAACTTATTGATCGCATCGAAATAATCCTTTTTATTCCGATGTTTGCCCTGAATGCCGAAATCCTCAAGGATGGTCTTTAAGATCAATACATCCGACAAGCAGGGATTAAAAATAAGTGCGTATTTAACATCTGATTTAAGCTGGGAGAGAAAACTTCTGCAGATCGTGGTCTTCCCGGAACCGACCTCACCGGTGATCTGTATGAATCCCTTGCGGCGTTCGATGCCGTAATGCAAACATGATATTGCTTCAAGGTGGCGTTTACTAAGAAACAAATAGCGTGGATCAGGCGTTAGTTTGAATGGTTCTTCCCGCAATCCAAAAAATTCTTCATACATA
>JAFGJY010000005.1 GCA_016928875.1 Candidatus Omnitrophota bacterium
TGCTGATGCCGCATCGATCGAGGATTCGTCGTGTTTGTCGGTTTTTTACACGCAACAAGCAACGAATGTAGGTATCAGTAATTTGCACGATGATCAGCGCAAACGATCGTTTGTGGTACAAATAGCGCCTCACAATGCCTTGCATCGCCTGGAAAACCCATCGTTTGCCGAACGTCAACCGTTGTATAGTGAATATTCCAGATATAAATTTGGCGATAAGGATGTGATAGAAAAGTTCGCCAAAGACTTAGCAGCCCGCATAGACCAGCAACAGATCATCACGGTAGACGATAAAACATCATGGGTGATCGTTACACCTCCGTATAATCGCCTTGTGAACTCGGCGGTACCTCTCGCGCGCCAAGTGGCCGAGATCCTTGGCGTTCAATTTGTAAATATTAGGAGCGTCTATCCCCGTGGATACAAAAAACGATCGCAATCATATGCGCAACTTAAAAGTCAAGGGGAACGAGGAAATTATATGGTATTTGATATTGCGTATGATGCCGAAACATCGTTACACGATAAGAAAGTTATCCTTATCGATGATCTGTTCAATACCGGAAGCTCGATCGACAAGGTGTACGATTGCCTGCAGAATGATTACGGTGCCACCATCGTCGACTTCTTTGTCGTCATAAATCTTATTAGTGATAATCATGGCCTTGAAAATGAATTAGGTCGGTTCATCCAACAGGTCCATGGGAACGGTAATATTATTAAGCTGCTTATGAATCCCACAACGATACTTAATCGCAGTACGGTCGACATTCTTTTTGAAATGGAACATGATGATTTCCGTCATGCGTGTTCAAGTTTCAACGCGAATCTTTTATCACGATATGTCGTCGCTGCACAGCGTTATTATGGAAAAGACGATACGCTTCAGTGGCGCATCCGCCAGAACATGGAGTATGCCGAACGTTTTCTTGAACAATCACAGGCCCTCTCAACGCATGACGGCTTGCGCGAGATCCCGATCGAGGTTCAGTTCATGCTATGGCTTATGAACAGACAAAACGAATGGGATGATCACGAGGCACTCTTGAATGAATGGTACGAACAATGGCGGATCAATGATTCGTTGGCATGCTGTGATAATGACTCGGCACATGGTATTGATATGCACGCGTATGCAATGCGTCACGATCTGGCGTTAGCTACCGCGGCTATAAGAGAGCTCCTTATTGATTATGCTGAGTCTATCGAAGATAAAAATACGCGGCTTCGTTATACGCTCATGTTACGCGAAGTTGAACGTCTCGTGTATCAATGGGAAGATGGTATCGAGAACCCTGATAAATTACATTTGCAAGCCGCATAATTATTTATGCATTCCATAGGTTGCATTAGTCTTAAAGTAGTGATATACTTATAATTGCCGGGTAGTGAGATGATGAATGTACATCATTGAACTACCCTTTTTTGTTGTAGAACTGCTTATCTGATAATGTATTATGATATTTAGGCAGCAATATGAGAATTAATAACTTTAAGTACAATCCACAATCGCATTTCGTGCAAAAGAGCATATCTATGTGTGTCTTGATGATGTTGTTGTGGGTGACTTGTTTGCCTGCATCACAGAGTACAGCATTGTCGAGAGATAATATTTCGTCTCGTCAGCCCAAGAAATCCCCCCGTGAGTTTATTAGAGAATTGGAAGAAGAGCTTGAAAATAAAATAAACGGCCAAGCAGAAAGTCCTTCGCACGATCCTGCGGTCAAAAAGCTGCTTATTGAAGAGATCCGAAAAAATGGAGGGACATTATCATTTCCTGATTTCTTTGACAAAGCTCTCTATTCTCCCGATGGGTATTATCAAAAACACATCAAGATCCCCGGCGATTTCAGTACCTACAGTGAAAAATACTTTTTTGCCGTTGCGATCAAAGAACAGTTGTATAATTTATGGGGTGCGTTAGATTTGCCGGAGAGACTTGATATTGTCGAAGTGGGTGCCGGTAATGGTACGCTGGCGAAGAACATTTTGACCGCAGCACGGAAAGACGTTGAAAGAGCCGGTGAAGATTATCTTATGAGAAAGATGTTTTTTGATGCGATCCAATATACCTTTATTGATATCAGTACGAAATTTACCGTGCTTCAGAACGAATCAATGAAGGAATTCAAGGATAAGGTGAGCTTAAGGAAAGGCAATGCATTTGATATGCGCACGCTTCCTGACATAGAGAACGGCATCTTTTTAAGTAACGAACTGGTGGATCAATTCCCTATACACATACTTCGGATGGACAACGGTACGTTCAAGGAAGTGTATGTTGCCTACAATGAGCTTGAGGATAGTTTTGAAGATATATTGGTCCCCCTTTCGAATAACATGCTGAAAGAATACGTTGACCGGATCGATCTCACCATGCCTGATGGCTATGAAATAGCCGTTAATTTCAATATAGATATTTGGCAGGAACAAATAGCGCGGAAATTAAAAAATGGTTTCGTTCTTACCGTAGACTATGGCGGGAAGCTGGTAGAGTGTATTGAACCGAGCGGGAGCGCTGTCTGGGGGACAAAAGGAAGAAGACACATACGTGATCTTAAAACGATCCTTAACATGTGCGGCGTGCTTGATATGACATCCAATGTGACTATGCCTGATATTGTTAGGGCGGGGCAAAGTGTTGGTCTTGTGACCGTGGGATACCAGCCTCAAAGTTTTCTCTTAAATCAAATAGACGATGAAATGGATCTTGGTGTTAGTTTTGATACGATACGAGAATGGAATGCAGATCACGGCTTTAAGATCCTCTTACAGGCCACACGAAAATTAAGTGATAATGTTAAACAAGCGCCATATTTTGAACCATATGAGAATTCGAAGGGAAATCCTTTCTTGACTATGGTTAAGTTAAACGTTCAGGTCCCTGCGGAAGAAGATAATTATATCGTATATACGATTGGCGATTTTGAGCCGTTAGAAATAGACGATAATTCTATTTTCGGCACATCAACGATGAATGCTATGGAGCGACTTCGTATCAAATACGGCAGGGTTTCATATGGAGGCAAAGTCGTGCTGGAACCAGTAAGAGAATCGGACGATGGTGTCAGTAACGTCCGCATCGAGGTAAGCAGAACATCGCTGGATAAAGTTATTATTTATGATGAGCATGGCAATGAATTATTTAATGGGAAAAAATACTTTGAAGCGCGCAAAGATCAAGAAGCCGAAATAGGTGTTACGCAGGGAAGCTATGACAGGTTACGGCGAGGGCTATTGTTTGATCTGAACGACCTGAATGCTCAATATATTCCACAGGAATTATCCTTGGAAAACGGCCAATTGCATTATATAGTATGCAAAACTAAACCTCGAGATTTAGAAGACCACAAGGTTCTTTTGTCCGCATAATATTTAAAGGTGATTTATTGTATGACCAAGAAAAATATCTTGTCGCTGTTCACTGATCGCTACAGTTGCCGTGCGTACGATATTCGTCCGGTTGAGAAGGAAAAACTGGACGCTGTTATGGCGGCGGCGTGTATGGCACCGTCTGCGTGCAATAAACAGCCGTGGCGATATTTTGTAATTACGGAGACGAAGCTGCTCGATGAGTTGCGTCAAAAAGCATTTGGTCCGCCGGTCTCGAATAAGTTTGTCAAGGAAGCACCGGTATTGATCGCTGTTGGCGTTAAAAAAGATCTCGTTGTGCATGGTATCGTTCCGGCGATCAAAGGTATCCCGTATCAATTCATCGATGTTGGTATTTCGACCGATCACCTTATGTTGCAGGCGACCGAGCTCGGCCTTGCGACCTGCTGGCTTGGCTGGTTCAATATTAAGGCAGCAGAAAAGATCTTGAAATTGCCGTCCGATATTAAACTCTGCGGGCTCATCAGCCTTGGATATCCGAAAGACGAACCGCCGCAGGAGAAGCAACGCCGTCCGGTTAATGATACTGTCCGGTTCATTACATAAGGCTTCGTGATGAAGATAGCTCTTATCCAACCGCCCATCGAGGATTTCTATTTCACGCCGATCCGCAGTTTTCCCTTAGGCCTCAGTTATATCGCAGCTTCATTACAGCACGCAGGGCATGATGTTGAGATAATGGATTTTCTCAGCGTACGTTCAAAGCCAAAGCGCGTCAACGACACGCGGTTCGATCATTTAAAAGAGTATTATCGTCCGGATCATCTTTCACCATTCGGGATGTTCAAACACCTCATGCATTACGGTGTTTCGTTTAGTGAGATCAAACAGCGTATTGCACGATCTGATGCAGCGGTATTCGGGATAGCATCACTGTTCTCCGCGTACGCCGATTCAGCTATTAAGATTGCCGGCATTATTAAAAAGATGCACCCTCAAAGCACGGTGATCCTGGGCGGTGGGCATGCGCACGACTATGCAAGGGATCTTTTACATAATGTGCCGAGCATCGATCTAATTATTCGTGGCGAAGGGGAGACTACGTTTGCACTAGTACTTGCGCACCTTAATGATCCCTCAAAGGTGCCAGGCATAGCCTATCGGATTGGCAATGACATCGTATGTAATGATATCGTGTATGAACAAAACCTTGATGCGTTACCATGGCCGGCACGTAACCTGCTTGATCTAGAGTTGTACGCGATCAAGAACAAGCGATACACACAGATTTTAACCACGCGGGGATGTCCGATGCAGTGCTCGTTCTGCTCTATGCCGCAGTTTATGGGGGCTTCTTTACGGCATCGATCTATTGACACTATTTGCAACGAGATCATCTATTGCTACGATGAACGTGATATCCGCATCTTTGATATTGAAGACGATAATTTTACGTTCAATAAAGACTGGGCTAAGGAACTGCTCCGCTCGCTCATCAAACGCTTAGGGGATCGCACGATCGAGATCACGGCGATGAATGGCCTGTATTATCCGAGCCTTGACGAAGAATTGCTGGGCTTATTGAATAAGGCAGGAATGCGACGGCTCAATCTGTCGATTGTTACACAATCGAAAGCGAGCAGTGATGGTATGCAACGAACGCTTGATGTTAAACACTGCAGATCCATCATTGAAGCCGCGCGGGCATTAGACATGCACGTTACGGTGTATTTTATAATTGGGCTGCCGGGTGAGACGATCGATGAGATGTTAGGGTCTTTAGCATTATTATCCACATTGCCGATACTCATTGGGCCGAGTATGTACTACCATGTTCCGGGTTCACCGCTCTTTGGGGAACTTTTATCAAGGGGTTCAGTCAGAAGGGAAGACTATCCCTTTTTCCGTTCAACGGCGATGCATTATGAGGATGAGAATTTTAAGCGTATTGATATTGCGACGATCTTCAGGCTCACGCGGATCGTAAACTACACTAAAGCGATCGATGCGAGCAACATCATGAAATTATGTGCTGATCCCCGGATATTAAGTGCTACGAACAAATGTGTCGTATCTGAGAAAGCCTTGAACGCGAACGTTCTCGGCGCTTTCCTTTTGCATGCTTTCTTACGGGATAAGACGGTATATTCATTCCGTAGGTCCAAAGAAGAAAACCTGTGGTGCTATACCTTTATTAAGGAGAGGGCATCTCAACGTGTCATTGACCATTTTTTTATGTTGCTGGAACGCAACTCCGACCTTATTGCACACGCCTAAAAACCCTAACCCATTGAAATACCGATGGTTATAAAGTAAGCATAAGCGCTTGTATTGCTATTATATTATGGTATATTTTAAGTGAACTTCAATCATTCACATAACGATCTAACCCATTTACAGCAAAAGGGGTAAACAACTTATTTTATGAGGCATAATAACTCATTCACGAGATATCTCTGCATTTTTATCTGTTTTCTATTCATTACGAATAGTCTATCCATTCCTGTGTCATCTGCTCCGACCGATAGTGCTACGCTCTCATCACCAATAGACCCGACGAGAGTCGAACATGAGACAAAAGAACTTCTCCCCGCGCTACTGCCGGATACGTACGATGCTGTTAAAGAGCTCAACAAGCGTGTGGAGTTCATCAATTTTATTAGTGAGCATTTAAAAGACTATAAAGATGCGTTTGAATACAAAGAATTCAAGCATGATAGCGTGAGATGTTTTATCAGGCCCCACAAAAAAAATCCTAATGAGTGCATGATAGGGTTCTTTCATAATGGGACACAGGGTGATATTCAGTTTTCCGCTGATTTTAATTTTACGGTAACTAATGAGCTTGCTAAACGAGCAGGGTTTAAAAAAGGGATAGAGCCGGAAGCTGTATATGATTTCGCTGAATTAACAAGTTCGTACTTAGAAGCTCCGGGAGGGCATAATATTCACTCGGGACGTTCGGTACGGGATCTCGGGATCGGCCCTCAGGAGCCGCTTAGATGGCAACAAGGATATGCGTACAGCTTAAAGAAGATCAGTGATAAAGCGCCTGTTCTCGATGATCTCATGCGCCGCCCCGAAAAATATAATTTTATGACGCGCTTGATGAAGGAAAAACCAACCGTAGAGAGTTCGCTTGAGCGGTATCGTCTCTATCGCCGGACATTAGAAAGTTCTTTAGAGCGATACCGTAGGTATGACAGAGAAGAGCGCTTTGATAAACGATTTGTTTCGCGAACACTGCTTGAGACGGTTGAAAACAATGACATGGCTGCTTTTCGAGCATTATTCCATGAGCTCGTTTACTGTGTTCATGAGAATGAGAGAATTTACTTAAGTGACGTTACTCTGGTGTTACATGACCTCTGGTTTCATAGAAAAGACCTCCGGCGCAGACTAAAAAAAATGTTGGTCACATTGTCTCTCAGCCTGGAAGTCGAAGATCCGCTTGTTAGCGAATACGCATCTAAAATGGTCATTGCCTCACGAATAGGAGAAGTCGTTCTCGTTAGCCCCGAATGCTTGGAGGCGAGCGGTACAGGAGGCTTGGCCATTTATATGAGTCATTTTGCTCATCAGCTGGCAAGCCTCGGGCTTGCTGTTACGCTTATCACACCTATGTTCTATCCTGAGAAAAAAAGGATCTTCAAACAATACAACCCTAAGGAAACAGGGACTGGTGTAACGGTGAAGTTTAAAAATCGCGAAACCGGGCACATAGACGAGGCTGTGATCAAGCATTACGAAACATTCATATCGGAAGAAGTAGAGAACATAAATGGGGCCGTGGTCAAAGGATCGACCGTTCGTATGGTCTACCTTGAAAATGATGAGTATTTTAATCGTCTTACTCCTGCACACAAAGGAGATAAGGATTGTTTTTATGGTAATGGACCAAAGCAATGGAGAGGAATGCGTATGCTTTCTTTGGGTTCTTTATTCACTATGGTCGCTCGCAAACTCAGTCCCAGCATTGCACAATTGAATGATTGGTCAGCAGCATTAACAAAGATGTATTTTGAGGGGTATGACAGGATCGACCCTGATCTCAATGAAAATACATTCAAGGATGATCCGCGTTTCTCTCTGACAAAATTTGCTCAAATAGGGCATCAGATCAAAATTGACTATACCGGCAGGATATATTTTGACGGGGATTACGATCGTATGAAGGATATCGTGTACTACGATCTAGGTTTTGACGGTAATGACGAAAGAGTTACCAATCTGTTGCTTGACCAAAGCATTCCGGGAAAACCTAATTTAAGTGTATTGGCAGCAGCGATTTCATTGGTTGATAAGTTCATTACAGTTAGTCATTTCTACATGCAACGCATTATGGATGAATTTTTTAAGGGTGAGTTTAGCGCGCGCATGGTTCATTTATTTAAAAATGTATTTAGTGATAAGATGGCGGGGATATCTAACGGTTTTAGGCAGTCCTTTCGACAAAAGTATTACTATTTCAAAGGGTTGTTCGATAAAGCGTTTGTTGATGTGGGACATGAAGAGGTACGAAGAAAGATGTTCGCTGATCTTAACACGCCCAAAGCGGGCAAAGATAGATCATTCTACGATGAACGTAAAACTGAGCTGCAAAGGAGCTTTGGATTGCCGGAAAATAATGATGCGCTCGTTTATTCTATGCTGCATCGTATTGATGACCAGAAGGGACATCAGTTGCTTTTAGCAGAGATCTGGAATCGGGACGCAGAAAATGTCCTCGTAACGCAAAATGATACCGAAAAGAACGAACAATTTGTGGACAAGGCATCAAGGACAATACCGTTATCTAAGGAACAAGTGCAAAAGATCGAAAACCATCCTGCGGCACAAGGGAAACAACGTTTACGTGCTATTGAGATCGCATGTATTCTTAACGTGAACATACAATTCATTATTGCCGGAAGTGCAGCTCAAGGGGAATTCTATGATCTCGGTTTTATGGATGTTCAGAGCCGGTTTCCGGAACAAGTAGCATACAGGAACGAATTTATAAGGGAATACGATAAATATGGCGTGACAAGTCAAGATGGGAAAAAACGTGAAGTGATAGACCGTTATCGTGCGATATATACCGGTTCAGCGGTGTTTGGGATGCCGTCCATGGATGAACCCGGCGGTATTTCGCAGCTAGAAGCGCATGCCGGAGGAATACCATGTCTACTAAATGACCGAGACGGATTGAAGGCGAGTATTTTGAAGGTTCCTAAAAAGGATGGGACAGAATTTTCGGAAGCCATGGACGCATTTAACCCCGTTACGTGGTTAAAAAAGCTTGATGAATTTAACTATCTGTATACGCACGAAAAAGAGACGACGTTTTATGAATTACGGTATAAGGCCATTACTCAAGATAATCGTTGGCTGAAGAGCGTTAAAAAATACATTGATATTTTTCTCGATATACTCGGGCTGGCGAAACTCGATGCATATCCTGTTATCGAGATCTGTAGTGCTATTCATCAAGCAAAGATCAAGGGTGAAGAAGATGCCGCTGATAGACTGGTGAAGGCAGGATATACGCCTCTTGAAGCATATGGGCTTTTAAAGCGCGCTATGGATGACGAAAGGGTTTTAGAGTTTATCCCCCGCGAGATCATGCAAAAACATTTTGATGAGCTTTATAAGATTCGTGAAGTTTGTAAGGAACACGGGCCGCTGAAGAGACCTGCACCACAGATCGAATTTCTAAAAAGTGCATAACTCATTAATCATTAATATGTTACAGTATTTCTATGATTGACTTGTAAGAGTAAATACTATGTGTTAAATTTTAAGTGGGTCTAGAAAATATGTAGTTAGTTAGTCGTAACTTAAGATAGCAAAACGGGTAAGTCATCTGAAACAAATGGATTGCGGAACACAATTCATATTGTTTCGATGATCCTGAGGTAACTCAGGATCTCGGTTCAGATGAATTACCCGTTTTTTATTTTCAGGAATGAAAATATTCCGTGCCATCAGGATGATGAATTATGCGGGGTAACGAAAAGGGAACGAGATGAAGAATAAAACGCATACACAACAATGGAAGACAATAACGAGCATCATTACGCTCGTTATGTTTGTGTGTGCGCAAAGTACCTTCGCAGCAGCACCGAAAGTCTACACAGTGAAATTGCCGAAAGAAGCATGTGACGTGAAAGAACGCTGGAAGGGCAAGAGCAATAAGACCGTCATTCACATTCAGGATGCGCACAATAACGTAGACGCGCAAATGAACATCGCGCGCATAATCGAAGGCCTCGTTACGGATAATGACATTGAGGTTGTAGGCGTCGAAGGTGCGGCATCGAAGATAGATTTAAGTGATCTGCGCAGTTTTCCGTCCGAATCTGCCAAAGAGACAGTGACGAACTGGTATATTGAGGACGGGATATTGTCCGGTGCGGAAAAAGGGCTCATTACAAGTAAAAAAGAATTCCAGTTGATCGGTGTTGAAGACAAAGAACTTTTCCGCAAGAACTTCCGTGCCTTTTACGGCACACAATTAAAACGCGAAGATATCATTTCGCAGATAGAAGAGATCGAGAACATCCTGAATGATCTTAAGACGCCGATCTACGGCATGGATCTTATGACATTCGATAATATTGTTACGCTGTGGGACAAAGGGCAAAGTGACCTTGTCCACTTTTTGCAAGAGCTCGACCAATTCGTCATTAACAATGATATCGATATCCTTAATTACATTCATTACGCATCATTTAGAGAAGTGCTGATGCTCAAGATGAAAGTGCTTGAGACGACCTTAACGGCTGAACGGGATACGATCAACGGGTTGATCGAAGGGGCGTTAGGGGATGAGAATAATCAGGCTGCCAACGATGTGCGCGAGCCGTTTGCGAAGGCCAAGACAGATTTTACCGCAGAAAATATCACTGAACGCGAATTCATTGAGTACCAAAAGTATTTTGCCGAAAAACTCGGCATAGATTTTAATACGTTTCCGCAACTCAATGCGCAGCTTAAATATTTACAGGCCTTTAGCCGTCTTGATATGAATGCGTTAATGAGCGATGTTAAATTGTTGACGCATGACGTTCGACTTAAACTAGCGCGCTCAGAGGACGAACGAGAGTTGATCACCCATGCCCGTCACATTCGTATGTTAAAAGACCTCAGCGCGCTTACCGCGGTCAATGCAGAAGTCGCGTATTTCAAAGACAACATGGATAGTTTTAGGTATAACGCTTTTGTCGGGTTCGTTAATGAGAAAGCATCTAAATATCAGGTTGACGTACGGCTTGAGCCGGATGGAACCGACATAGATAAAATGTTAATGTATATTCGGCATTTTTATAAAGGCGCTGAATTACGTAATACGGTGTTGGTCGACAATCTTCTTAAACAAATGGACTATCACGGCGACCGAGAAGCAGCGCTCGTCTCAGGTGGATACCATACCGAAGGTATTGTCGAAGAGCTGCAAAAGCGCGGCATATCGTACTTGGTTGTCACGCCAAAGATCGATGACCCGAACGTAAACGCCGCGTATGCGCAAAAGATGATGGGACAGATCGTGCCGTTATCACCACAGTTGGTGGGCAACATAACTTTACTTACCACATGGAAGGATTCTTTAGCGCCAGGCGAATTTCAAAAGCTCATGGAAGCCATTAAAGGATTTATGGGGACAAGTGTGGTAAAACATATTGTTAGTGATTTATCGGACCGGCCTCGTGAAGAACAGGAAGATGCTGTTGACGAACTTGTTAGCACTATTTATGAAACAGCATCGGCAGATGACGGTCAACGTGACATTGCAAGAGAGCTTATTATGCAGCTCATACTCGATCCATCTTTGGCGGGGCTGAAGAATCTCCAGCCATATTTGAAAAATATAGATATGCCGCAATTCATCGCTCGTATTACTGAATACAGTGTAACGGGTCAAGACCTTACAGATACATTTAAGAATAATCTCGCCAATTCTATAAATGTCAAATCATTGATCGGGACAGCTGTGGAAGAAGATATGCCGGCGCAAAAAGATATGTACAGACGAATCGCGGGCACTATGCTTTTTGATGGTATCACTGGTGAGTTGGGGGGACGTAAAGCGTTCTATAGGCTTACTGAAGAAATACGCACACCCAGTACACAAGTCCATATCTTTATTGATGAAGGATTGGACATAGAGAATGATAGTGCTATGAGTAAGATGCTCGACAGTTTTAGAGGAATTGAAGCCATCATTGTTGATGCGAAAGCAACTCCGGAAAAAATCGACCGGCTCAACTTGACGGAAACGCAATTGCAACATTCCTTTATCATTGCAAAAGAACCGGGAGATGATGAAGTGAGTAAATACGCAGAAAAACCGATCATCCGGTTTGAACTCAATCCGAAGAACCAGAACCACCGGGCTGTATTTTACTCAATGCTCATGGTGCTTCTCAAATATGCGATGGCAGATAATAAAGGAGATGTTTTGGCGCAAATAGAATCTTTTGTGGTTAAAACTGATACATTGATAAACATCAAACCTGAGATTATCGAAAAAATAGAAGATACACGTAAGCAAGCGATGTCCAGGACTTCAGCATAAAGTTCCTTTCTGCACACATGTCGTTAAATCCGCCATATCTCATTCCTTGACAATTAGATATCTATACTTATAATATAATCTTTCTATAATAATAAAGACGGGGACATACACGAGTGTCTGTCCCAAACCCACACAACTACAATGATCCAAGTAAATAACGTCCTTAAACGATACAAGCACGTAGAGGCTCTCAAGGGTATCTCATTTGAGGTTAAAAAGGGTGAGATCCTGGGCTTTTTAGGCCCGAATGGAGCCGGCAAAACTACGCTTATGCGCATTTTGACCGGTTTTTTCCCGCCTACGAGCGGGGAAGTCCTTATTAACGGCAAAGATATCGAAAAGGAAACGTTGGCAATCCAACGCTCGATCGGGTATCTGCCGGAGAATGTGCCGCTTTATTATGAGATGCGTGTACAACACTTTCTTCAATACGTAGCAGCGATAAAAGGCGTCTCACGTAAGGATCGTCCCAAAGAGATCGAACGTGTTGTCCGTGAGTGCGGCCTTTTTGATGTAGAACGCAGACAGATCAAGACCCTATCGAAGGGATACAAACAAAGGGTCGGTTTAGCACAAGCGCTTATCGGAAATCCTGATGTTATCATCCTTGATGAACCTACCACCGGCTTGGATCCCAAGCAGATAATCGAGATCCGCAGTCTCATAAAGAACATGGCCGGCAATAAGACCGTGATCTTAAGCACCCATATTTTACCTGAAGTAAGTGTCATCTGCGATCGGGTTATCATCATTAACGAAGGCAATATCGTAGCGATCGATACCCCGCATAATCTCGAGAAACGGCTCAAGCAAGGGCAAGACATCGTTGTCCTTGTCAAAGGCGATCAGCATAAGGTTGAAGACGAACTCTTCAAGATCGAAGGGGTAACGGGGATCGTTGTCAAGGAATGTAACGAAGGTGTTTATGAATATGTGGTCTCTTCAAAAGAGGGGATCGATGTGCGCGGCACATTAGCAAAGAACGTTGCGCAGAAATATGAATTACTCGAACTGAGAATGTCTCGTCTTTCGCTCGAAGATATATTCGTAAAACTCGTAACCAAGGAAAACGAAATACAAGAAATAAAATGAGAAACTTACTTACACTTATAAAACGTGACCTTCGTTCGTACTTTTCCTCCATGATCGCATATGTAGTGATCATGATGTTCCTCGCGGTCGTTGGATATTTCTTCTTTAGTTTCACTCTGATATATGCCCGCATCTCATTCCACATGGGGGCGGATCCCAATCTGGCAAAGAACATTAATCAGATGGACACGATCTTACGGCCGCTTTTCATGAATATCAGCATCGTGTTGCTGCTTTTGATACCCATTCTTTCAATGCGTTCGATCGCTGAGGAGAAAAAACAGGGTACGATCGAGTTGTTGTTCACGTATCCATTGAAGAACAGTGAAATAGTGCTCGGAAAATACCTTGCATTGGTAGTGGTCTTCATTATCATGTTCTTACCGACCGTGGTCTATGTGGGGCTTCTGAAATTGTGTGGCGCAGAGATCCCGTTATTATCAGTGGCGATCGCCTATCTTGGTGTTTTCCTGTTAGGTATAAGTTTTCTTGCGTTCGGCGTTTTTGCTTCGTCTCTGACGGAAAACCAAACAATAGCTGCCGTTGTGAGCTTCGGTGGGTTGTTATTGTTCTGGCTTGTCGGATGGGCGGGCGATTTTCTTGATGTCCAGTGGCTCGGGATAACGTTGCGGGAGGTCTCGCTCTTGTCACACTATCAGAATTTCGTTACCGGGGTCATTGATACCAACGACATTCTATATTATGTATTGTTCATTATCTTTTGTCTTTATCTTACACAGAGGGTTGTTGAAAAGAGGAGCTGGCGGTAATGCCCGTCGTCATTACGGGCAAAAATATTGTAGGGGCTGTTCGCCGACCGCGTCCCGTTGAGGACTCCGCCTTTGGCGGGGTCCCTTGCGGGAACAGCCCGCTGAACAAGGGCCATTGAGGCCAATGGCCCCTACGGTTTAAATAATCACTCCAGGTCATCCCCGCGCCACGCCCGCGAAAGGCGAGGCTCCGCAAATGCGGGGCCGGGGGCAAGCGGGGATCTGAGGTCCCGGCTCTTCGGCCGGGACGACATTAATGAGGTTTTGCCGCTCAATGACGACGAAAAGTGTAAAACAGCGATGTTGGAATAAATGTAGGGATTAATTTATGATGAGAAAAATAGCCCATATTATCGGAATAAGCGCTCTTGTATGTTACGCGGTAACGGCGATAAGTTACTTCGTTAACAATAAACAACTGCTCTTTGCCTATGAGGTGGTGTATTTCATCGGTATCTGCCTGATGCTTTTCTATCTCGGATATCTTGTGTATTTGCAAAGCAAGAAAAAGGAAGTACGCGAGAACACCCATGTGGTCATATCTGCCTTGATCTTGATCGGCATTTTGAGCTTTGTCTACATGATCGCCTACAAGCATCACCGCATCTATGATATTACGACGAACAAGCGGTATAGTCTTTCAGACCAGACATTAAAAGTATTAGAGAGTGTTGATCGTAATATCAATATCAAACTTTTCATCAAGGCCTCTCAACAGGGCAAGGACCAGATAAGGAAGTTGTTTGATCAATATTCATATCATTGTGATCATATTTCTTCAGAATTCCTTGATCCGCAGGAGCATCCCGATCAGTCGGAAAAATATGCCATTGAACAATACGGCGAAGTGGTGATAGAGACAGCGGAGCGTCAGGAAAAGCTCGCCTATCCGTCCGAAGAGTTGATCACGAATGCGATATTAAAGCTGATCAAGGATGAGAAAAAGGTCGTCGCATTTCTTACCGGCCATGCCGAGAACTCACTTGAAGAAGGTGATAAGACAGGCTACAGCCTGCTTAAGCGGCATTTGGAACTTGATAATTTCGAGACGCGTGATCTTTTGTTGCTGCGCTCAGAGGCGGTTGATGCAGATATCGACTGTGTGGTTATCGCATCGCCCAAGACCGAGCTTTTTGAGAATGAAATTGCTGCCTTGCATGCATATTTCAATGATGGCGGCAGCATCCTGGTGATGATCGATCCCGGTATGGTTGAGTCACTCGGATCTTTTTTGACCGAAGTAGGTGTCGAGACCCATGAGTGCATCATCATTGACAGCCTTTCGCAAGTGTTGGGAGGAAGCCCGCTCATGCCGGTCATCTCGCAATACATACCGCATGCTATCACGAAAGATTTTAGAGTGGCGTCATTTTTGCCCACCGCACGTTTTGTTGATGTTGTCTCCGATATGCCAGAGGGATACACGGGATATGCGTTGGCCTACACCGGTCCCGGCAGCTGGGCCGAGATGGACATAGAGTCATTAAAGACCAAACCAAAGTTCGATAAAGAAACCGACATTCCGGGGCCTGTACCCGTTATGGCAGTAATCGAAGGAAGTGCCGCAGCGGGACACAAAGCGACGCGGTTTGTGGTGATAGGGGATTCGAACTTTATTGATAATTCCAATATTGGCCTTTCCGGGAATAAAGACCTTTTCCTGAATACGATTGCATGGCTTACCCATGAAGAAAATATGATCTCCATCCGCCAGAATGATACTGATAGTGTGCCGATGTTCCTCACGAGCATGCAACAAATGCTTATTTTTGTAGTGCCGGTGATCGTGTTACCGCTCGGCGCATTATTATGCGGTATTTTTGTGATGATCCGTTTGCGACGCGATTAATATCCAAATCGCGCGCACTATTATTCAAAAAAGGCGGGCGTTCGTCCCGCCTTTACCATCTGGTGTCAGGCACGGTGTCTGACACCAATTTACCATGAATTATGCGAAAAACGATACTTTCATTAGTGCTTCTGATAGCGCTTGCGTGCTATTTCTTTATTGTTGAGAAAGGTGAAGAAAAAGCGGAGCTGCAGGTAAAGGCAGCGTCATTAATGCTGCTTGATCTACCTGATGGCATAACGATCAGACGGATACGGATCACGACGCCCGCTGGTTCGTTCGCTTTCGAAGGCAAGGACGATGTATGGCGCATCATTGATCCGATCCTTGAGATGGGAAATGCGTTAATGCTCGGCGGCATTGAAAAGGTCCTCACGTTGCAGCGGAAGGAAAGGATCCTTAATAAGACCGCTGCAGACATTTCTGTCTACGGGCTTGATCCCGCCGAGATCATGGTGAACATCATGACCGACCCGGGGAGGCAAGAACGCACACTTTATATCGGCAAGAAAGCTCCCTTCGAAGAGCTTTATTACGCCAAGTGGAGCAACGAAAAAGATGTCTTTCTACTTATCGCCAATGCACGTAATGCGCTCTTTAAAGAACTCTCCGAAGTGCGTAACCGGAATATATTTTCAGTCGCGCAACAGGACCGCATTACGCGGGTCGAATGTGTTTTGCCGGTATTTACGGTCAAGCTTGCGTTGGATATGGATAACGATCGGTGGCTCATTAAGGAACCGTTCGAAGAACTTGCCAAAACAGAAACGGTCGATGAGCTTATCGGCAAGATCAAAGGATTGTACATTGAAAAGTTCTTGGATGACGACAACGTCACTGATCCAAAGTTTGGGCTGATCGACAGTCCATCATATATCACGATCGGGACAGCGTATGATAAAGAGACCACGCTGCGCCTTGGTGCAATGACCGAGGAAGGTAAGCTTTATTACGCACATCTTGAAGGAAGGAATGCCCCGATCATGGTTGCCGCTGACATGCTCGATTCTTTACGCAAAGACCCCAATGAATTTATCGAACGGCGGATCGCGCATTTTAATTCGATGAGTGTAAATAAGATAGTGTATCAAAAAGGCGGGAACGAACGGGTCATCGATCAGATCGGTAATGAATGGCACCTTAATAATACGAAACTTGATGAGGAGAAGGCAACGAGAGTTATTGATCTGCTTGATCATCTTTCCGGTCTTGAATATACGATCGTTTTAAACGATGAAGGGATTAAGAAATTCAAGCTTGCTCAGGAGAAGCCGCTGTTTAGCTTTCAGGTATCGTTTGCAGTACCGCAGCGTGGTGCTGATTTAATCGGTTACCAGGTCTATGCGAAGGGGGACGGTTTCTTTGTGACAAGCACTCTCGATGAGAATTTTTACGAAATAACAAAAGAGGATTACGGCCACATTGTAGAACACATTGATGTGATATATGATTAAAGATAAAGTTCTGAAACTATATGATGATGTTGAGCGTGTCCGGAGCAGGTGTGACCGCGACTATCCCCGCATCGTGCTGGTAAGCAAATTCGTTGCGGTGGAAGAGATCCGTGAGGCCTATCACGCGGGACATCGAGTCTTCGGTGAGAATCGGGTCCAGGAATTGACCCAGAAAATAAAATATTTGCCAAGCGACATCGAATGGCATTTTGTCGGGCATTTACAAACCAATAAGGTCAAGGATGTGGTCGCTAAAGTTACTCTGATACATTCGGTCGATAGTTTACGGCTTGCTGAAACGATCAATGAAGAGGCACAGAGCAAAGGTGTACGACAAGCGTGTTTACTGCAGATCAATACCTCACGTGAAGAGTCTAAGTTCGGCATTGCCGTAGATGAGTTCGAGGATACATACAACCTGATAAAAGACCTACAACACATTGATATTAAAGGGCTTATGACAATTGGCGCTTTTACGGATGATCAAAATATCATTCGCAAGAATTTTTGTGAATTGCGAAATCTGCGTGATACGGTCTTGAAAAATAATAAAAAATCACAGTGCCGTGAGCTTTCAATGGGCATGACGCATGATTGGCACATAGCGCTTGAAGAAGGGGCAACGTATTTACGAATTGGCACATTGGTGTTCGGTGAAAGGAAACAACATGAAAAAGATCAATAAGCGGATCGGTTTTATTGGGTGCGGGAATATGGGATGCGCCATCCTTGAGGGGATTATCCTTAAAAAAGTGATCTCGGCGAGAAACATCATTGTTTATGATATTGCCCCGGGAAAAAGACAGATGTTAAAACAGGTCTATGGGGTAAGGATCGCACGCACTGAGAATGAACTTGTAAAACACAGCGATATCGTGATCATTGCGGTCAAGCCGCAAGCCTTAGCATCCGTTGATTGCACATTATCTAAAAACGAGCTCGCAAAGAAAATATTCGTTTCTATATTGGCCGGGATACCGATACGTAAAATAAAGAACGCGCTTTTTGCAAAAAAGATCATACGGGTAATGCCTAACCTTGGGGCGATGTTTTCTGTGGGCGTGACCGCGATCGCGTATTCGCGTTCGGTCAAAAAACGCGATTTCAACACGATCGTCACGCTCTTTAAGACGTGCGGCGAAGTTGTTTTTCTTCCTGAACATAAAATGAACGAAGTCACGGCCATTAGCGGCAGCGGCCCCGCATATTATTTCTATCTCTCGGAACTTCTGATCAATGCGGCAGTCAAAAGCGGACTGCCTTTAAACGACGCGTATATATTAGTGACCAAGACAGCCCACGCCGCTACGCTCATGATGGATAAAAGCGATGCGACACCTGCTCGGTTGCGTGCAATGGTGACTTCAAAGGGTGGCACAACTGAAGCGGCATTAAAGGCATTCAAAACGATGAAACTCGATAAAGCTGTCGCTGCCGGAGTAAAAGCAGCGATCAATCGTGGTGTGCAATTAAGCAAATAAGGAGGCAATATGTTCATACTTGGTAATTTCTTGTTTGCACTGGCAAAAATATTAGGGATCGTCTGTGACATCATGATGTTCCTTATTATTATCCGTGCACTGATCTCATGGGTCAATCCGGATCCGTATAACGCGATCGTCATTTTTCTTAATCGTGTCACTGAGCCGATCTTGGCGCCGATCCGTCGTATGATCCCTATGTTCAGTATCGGGATCGATATATCCCCGATCATTGCGTGGCTTGGTATTGTATTCCTAAAAGCCTTTCTCGTTAAATCATTAATGGAAATAGCGGCATTGTTACAATGAAGATATCGGTAAAGGTCCACCCACGTTCGTCACGCGAAGAAGTTCAAACGGACGGTGACGGCCTGAAAATATATTTGCGGGAGAGTGCTACCGACGGTAAGGCGAACGAAGCATTACGCCGCGTGCTCGGAAAACATTTTAAGATAGCAAAATCGTTAGTGAGAATAATAAAAGGCGAACGTTCGAGGAATAAGATCGTTGAAATTGATAATTAACTTTTCGTCGTCATTGCTCTATAACAATCCTGACAATATGTCATCCCCGCGGAAGCGGGGATCAGCTGACATGTTGTTCTAGGTCCCGGATAAGCCTCCGGCTTTCCGGGACGACAATATGGTATTATTTCGCAATGACGACAGACATATATAAAGGAGTAATATATGGAAGGTATACGTGAATCTGCAGTTAATGCCGTAAAATTCATCTCATCAAAATGCGCAATGAAACCGAAGATCGGCGTGATCCTGGGGACCGGCTTAGGCGACCTCAGCAAAAAAGCCCAGAACAAAGTCGAGATAGCGTACAAAGACATTCCCGGATTCCCGGTCTCCGGCACACAAAAAGGCCACAGCGGAACGTTGAGTTTTGGTACTGTCGGCGGCAAAGACGTTGTATTTATGGAAGGACGTTTCCATTATTATGAGGGATATCCTCTCAATGAGGTGACCTTTCCCGTCAGAGTAATGAAAGAGCTTGGTGTTGAGACGCTCTTTGTTACGAATGCGGCCGGGGGAATGAACCCGGGATATGATAAGGGTGATATTGTCGCGATAACGGACCATATTAATTTTATGGGTGTCAATCCGCTTATCGGCAGAAATGACAATAAGCTCGGCTTACGATTCCCGGATATGATCGAACCGTATTCAAATGAACTTATTACTTTGGCAGAGAAATGTGCTCAGGAGAATGGCATAAAACTTCAGAAGGGTGTGTACATTGGTGTTACGGGGCCATGCCTTGAGACTCGTGCCGAATACCGTTTTATGCATCAGATCGGCGCGGACGTGGTAGGTATGTCGACGGTGCCTGAAGTGATCGTTGCCGTGCATGCGGGGATCAAAGTATTCGGGCTGAGTTGTGTAACCGACCGCTGCATCCCTGACGAACTTGAGCCGGTCAATATCGAAGAGATCATTGCGACCGCGCAGAAGGCCGGGCCGGTGATGGACCGTTTGATAGAATTGATGATAACGAATATGTGAACTCATACGGGGACACACACGCGTGTGTCCCCGAAACAAATACCGGCCGAAGCGATAAGTACAATATTGTCGTCATCGCGAATCTTATATTTATGTCGTCCCGGCCGCAGCGATAGCGAAGAGCCGGGATCTAAGAGCCTGGATCCCCGCTTTCGCGGGGAAGACAAGTGAGAGACAATGACGGCTAATGGGGTGGAATATTAAAGAAGGAATAATAATTTCATGAGCGAGATAAATTACAAAGATACACTTAATCTTCCGGTGAACAACTTCCCGATGAAGGCGAACCTTGCGCATAAAGAACCGGAGCGCCTGCGGTGGTGGGAGAAAGAGCATGATCTGTATGCAAAAATACGCGTTGCATCAAAAGGAAAACCTAAGTTCATCCTGCATGACGGTCCTCCGTACGCTAATGGACAGATACACATCGGACATGCGCTGAATAAAATATTGAAAGACATTATCGTAAAGTTCAAGACCATGCGCGGCCATGACGCGCATTATGTGCCGGGCTGGGACTGTCACGGGTTGCCGATCGAGCACGCTTTGTTCAAGGAGATGGGGATAACGGATAAATCGCAGGTCGATCAGGTGAAATTCCGTAAAAAGGCACGCAAGTATGCCGAGAAATACATCAGCATCCAAAGGGAAGAGTTCAAGAGACTTGGCATCTTCGGTGACTGGGATAAGCCATATCTTACGATGAATCCTGAATATCAGGCAGCGATCATTGAATGTTTCGCAAAGCTTTATGCGGACGGATATGTGTACAAAGGGGAGAAACCCATTCACTGGTGCTCCGAATGCGAGACCGCACTGGCCGAAGCGGAACTTGAATATGCGGATAAACAATCTGATTCGGTCTTTGTGCGATTTAAAGTAAATGTTGACGAATCTAAAAAAGCGTTTTTTGTTCAAAAAATAGTGGACGACATTGTTAAAGACAAAGCTGCAGACATCAAACATATCGTGGATGCAATCAATGTGAAAGATGCTTTTATTCTTATTTGGACTACTACACCGTGGACATTACCAGCTAATGTAGCTATAGCGTTACACAAAGATCTTGAGTATGGCTTGTATGAAGTTGATGGTAATATATTAATATTTGCAAATGATTTATTTGAGCAAATAAAAGAAAAGACAGGATTAGGATTACGAAAACCTATTAAATCATTTAAAGGTTCTGCCTTTCAACACTTGAAATGTGACCATCCATTTATAGATAGGCGGTCTTTGGTGGTGCTTGCTGACTATGTCTCAAGCGAAGAAGGCACCGGATGCGTGCATATTGCGCCGGGGCACGGACAGGACGACTATGAGGTTGGAATTTCACATCAATTGCCAATAATTTCACCGGTGGATGAAAAGGGTCAATTTACCGATGAATTCCCTCCCGGGCAGGGACAAAAAGTTTTAAAAGGAGGGAATAAAATTGTTATTGAGATTTTGAGGAAAAGTGAAGACCTTTTAAGCCATGAAAAGATACAGCATTCATATCCGCATTGCTGGCGTTGCAAAAGTCCGGTGATCTTTCGCTCGACCAAGCAGTGGTTCTTAAGTGTTGATCATGAAGATCTACGCGCAAAGCTCAAAGATATAATTAATGATGCATCTCAATCAAAGTGGATACCGGAGTGGGGCAAGAACCGTATTCTCGGTATGCTGGAGGATCGTCCGGATTGGTGCCTTTCGAGGCAAAGATATTGGGGTGTGGCTATTCCGATCTTTTATTGTGAAAAATGCGGCAAAGAACATTTAACTTCCGAGATGGTGGATAAGATCATTGATGTTGTTAAGAAAGAGAACGCGGACGCGTGGTTTTACCGCGATAATTCATATTTTATCCCCGAAGGTTTTACATGTCGGTCATGCGGAGCGTCGACATTCATAAAAGAGACCGACATTCTTGATGTGTGGTTCGATTCAGGCGTGAGTCATCAGGCAGTATTGGCAAAAAACGATGAACTCGGATATCCGTGCGCAATGTATCTCGAAGGTTCAGACCAACACCGCGGATGGTTCCAGACATCACTCATTGCTTCAGTAGCGCTGCACGGCATTTCACCCTTTAAAGAAGTCCTGACGCACGGATTTACCGTTGATGCGCAAGGGAAAAAGATGTCGAAATCGCAAGGCAATGTTGTTGCGCCGCAGGAAGTGATGCAGAAATACGGTGCAGATATATTGCGTTTGTGGGTTTCATCATGCGATTACTCACAAGATATGCGCATCTCAGATGATATTCTCGTACAAATGGCGGATGCCTACCGCAAGATCCGCAATACGTTCAAATACATCGTTGGCAATCTCGATGATTTTGACCATATGAAGGACGCTGTGCTTATCGCGGAACTCGATGAGGTCGATAAATGGGCGCTCGGCGAGTGCATGGAAATGGTGAAAAAAGTAACGAACTCGTATGAGACATATAAATTCCACCATATCTATCGTTTGATCTACAATTTTTGTGTGAAGGAAATGAGTTCATTCTATCTCGATGTGCTTAAGGACAGATTGTACACGGCGAAGAAGGACGGAAAGGAACGCCGCTCATCGCAGACCGCGATGTATTGGATATTGCGTAATCTCACCAAAGTGCTTGCGCCGATCCTGCCGTTTACCTGCGAAGAAGTCTGGCAAACACGCACGATCGAGGCGAAATACGAAAGTGTCCACCTTGCCGATTGGCCCGGAGAGCATCCGGACCTTATTGACCTGGAGCTTATCGAAAAATGGCGCACGATCATGAATTTCCGCGATTTCGTCAATACCTTGATCGAACGGGAACGCGAGCAGGGGAAGATCGGCAGCTCGCTCGAAGCAAAGGTCGTCATTAATACTATCGATGATGTGTTCACTAAAACACTTGTGAAATTCGAACAGGATTATCTGGCATTCGTGCTGATCGTCTCAAAGGTGATCGTTGGCCCTGATACAAAAGAAATGTATGAAACGCACGGCGATTACGTCGATCAATCAGGCACTGTGCTGGCTCAAGTTTCGGTCACTGTTGCAGAGGGGGATAAATGCCCGCGCTGCTGGGTGCGTTCGGATAAGATCGGCGAGAACAAAGTACACCCTGACCTCTGCCCGAAATGCATCAAGGCATTGGAATGATTGTTATGCACAATTATGATGGTGTCAGGCACTGGTGTCAGACACCACACTATCAGGAGGAGGAAGATCATGTCACAAGAAAGGAATAAGTACAAGATCGAAACATTGGCATTACACGCCGGATACACACCGGACCCGACAACGCTCTCATGCGCTGTCCCGGTCTACCGGACAAGCTCCTATGTTTTCAAGGACACGAAACATGCTGCTGATCTTTTTAGCTTAAAGCAGCTCGGGAATATTTACACCCGGCTCATGAATCCGACGCACGATGTGATCGAACAACGCATGGCGGCTCTCGACGGCGGCGCTGCGGCATTGGCGCATGCCTCCGGCACCTCGGCGATCTTTAATGCGATCATTAATATTTGCCGGCAAGGAGACGAGGTAATTGCTTCGAACAATCTCTATGGGGGAACGTATACGATGTTCGATGCGATCCTGCCGCAATTCGGTATTACCGTAGCTATGGTCGATCCCAGTGACCCGAATAACTTCAAAAATGCCATCAACAACAAGACGCGTGCATTGTTCATCGAGACGATGGGGAATCCATCGCTCGAAGTGCCTGATTTTGAGCGGATCGCACAGATCGCTAAAGAAGCGCATGTGCCGCTTATTGTTGATGCGACCTTCACAACACCATATTTGTTCAAGCCGATCGAGCACGGTGCCAATATCGTTATCCATTCGCTCACCAAATGGCTGGGTGGGCATGGGACCGGGATCGGCGGTATTATTGTTGATGCAGGAAATTTCGACTGGAAAGACCCCAAATTCACGCTCATGAACGAGCCCAATAAAGGCTATCACGGCCTGCGTTTTGCGCACGATCTGGGCGACCTCAGCCCGATCGCGTATCTGATGAAGATCCGGCTGGTGGCCTTACGCAATCTCGGCGCATGCCTTTCGCCGGATAATGCCTGGATGTTCCTGCAGGGGATCGAAACATTGCCGCTCAGAATGCAACGGCATTCTGAGAATGGTCTTGCAGTTGCACAGCATCTCAGTAAACATCCAAAGGTCGATTGGGTCAAATATCCGGGGCTTAAAGATAATCCTAATTACAAGATCTCAAGCAAATACCTTAAAAAGGGTTTCGGCGGCATGGTCGTCTTCGGTATTAAAGGCGGCGCTGCAGCAGGTGAGGCGTTTATCAATAAGCTTAAACTATTTTCGCACCTGGCAAATGTCGGTGATGCGAAGAGCTTGGCGATCCATCCGGCGAGCACGACCCATTCACAGTTATCGACGGACCAACTCAAGACTGCCGGTGTTCTGCCCGAGATGCTACGGCTTTCAGTCGGCATTGAGAATATTGATGACATAATCGCAGATCTGGACCA
>JAFGJY010000075.1 GCA_016928875.1 Candidatus Omnitrophota bacterium
TTCATAATATTAAATTAGGCAATATGTTACAACTTAAAAACCAACATTTTGCCAACATTCTTTAACCAATATGCCCATTGCGAGGCCTGTTGACATTGTAGGGGCTGTTGGCCTCAACAGCCCTCGCACAGCGGGCCGTTCCCGCAAAAGACCCCGCCAAGGGCGGAGTCCCAACGGGACGTGGTCGGCGAACGGCCCCTACAATTTCTATTTTTTTCTGTTGTCGTCCCCGCGTCGCACCCCGCCACTGGCGAGGTTCCGCCTAACGGCGGGACCGTGGGAAAGCGAGGATCTAAGCACAAACACCGAGGTCCCGGCTCGGAGGCCGGGACGACGTAAAAAATAAAACCTGCGCAATGACGACAACAGAGATGTCCCCCCTTTTAAGGGGGGCACGGGGGGTTTTGCAAGCGAGTACGATGAACTCAAAACCCCCCTGCGACTTCGTCGCTTTCCCCCCTCGGAGAGGGGGGACGTATTTAAACGCGTGACGTATTACACACTACAAAGAGTACACTAATGCAGCGCGAAATATTAAAAGCCGAACAATTATACAAACGCTACGGCACGACCATTGCGGTGAACAATGTTTCATTCACCGTGCGTGCGCGTGAGATCGTGGGGCTCCTCGGCCCGAACGGCGCAGGCAAGACCACCACGATCAATATGATCCTCGGTGTGCTCGCGCCGACCCGCGGCACGGTCAGCGTCAATGGCCTTGATATCGCCCGTCACCGCTCGAAGGTCCTAAGCCGCACCAATTTTGCCGCGGTCTACGCGCCGCTGCCGGGAAATTTGACCGTCACGCAAAACCTGCACATCTACGCAATGCTCTACGGCATCAAAGATCCGCGCACACGCATCGACGAACTCATAGAACAATGTGACCTTAAAGACATCCGCACCCGTAAATGCGGCGTGCTCTCATCCGGCGAGCAGACCCGCGTGAGCCTTGCCAAAGCATTCTTAAATGACCCGGACCTGCTGCTCCTCGATGAACCGACCGCCTCTCTTGACCCGTCGGTCGCAAACACGATCCGCACCCAGCTGCGCGAATTCGTTACCAAGCGCGGCTGCGGCGTACTCTGGACATCGCACAACATGCACGAAGTCGCCGCGGTCTGCGACCGCGTGCTCTTTCTCTCGCACGGAAAGATTCTTTTAAAAGGCGACCCGAAAACATTACCGCAGGAACACGGCACCGCTAACCTCGAGGAGCTTTTCATCAAGGTCGCGCGCGAACCGCTTTCGGTGGAGGAGGGAACATGAACATTCGCCGCATATGGGCCATTGTGCTCAGACAACTCTATCTTATTCGCTCGAGCTTATCACGGGTGCTGCCGCTCTTTGTGTGGGTTGCGGTCGATGTCGTGCTCTGGGGATTCTTAACACGGTATCTTAATGAAGTCGCTCCCGCGCGATTTAATTTCGTGCCGGCACTTCTCGGCGCAGTTGTCTTGTGGGATTTTTTCATTCGCATCATGCACGGGGTGACGATGTGCTTCTTTGAGGACGTGTGGTCGCGCAATTTCCTTAATATCTTCTCAACGCCGCTTACGATCGGTGAATATATCGCCGGCCTGGTATGCTCAAGCATGATCACGAGCACCGTGAGCGTTGCGGTGATGTTCCTGCTTGCGGTCCTGGTCTTCGGCCTTTCGTTCTTTATGTACGGTAGCGCGATCATTCCGTTCGTGATGGTGCTTTTTATATTCGGTATCGCGCTTGGTATTACCGCCAGCGCGCTTGTGCTGCGCCTCGGCCCGGCTGCCGAATGGTTCGTCTGGCCGATCCCGGCGATCCTCTCACCGTTCGTCGGTGTGTTTTATCCGATCACGGTCCTGCCCGGGTGGATGCAAATGATCTCGCGCGCCTTGCCGCCGGCATATGTCTTTGATTCCTTGCGCGCGATCGTCTTTGGCAACGCAGCCGATTGGACGGCGCTCGCCGTAGGATTGGGACTTGCCTTCATATATCTTTTCCTCGCCTGTTTTTTCTTTATCTCAATGTACAAACATTCGGTCCGCACCGGCCTTATCGCCCGCTACAGCGCCGAAAGCCTTGGTTAAACCATTGGTGTCAGACACTGGTGTCAGACACTGGTGCCTGACACCAATGAACGCAGAATGTATCAAAAAAAAAGGGACACACACGTGTGTGTCCCCTTGACGTACACTTCACTGGCGCAGTGGAAGTACTCTCGTATGCGTTCCCAATGAACTGCCTGCTAAATGTTTTTAAAAAACATTTTTTTGTCAATCATCAGTTAAAAAAAAATACACGGGTTCAATTTTCTAGACACAACGCATGCGTAAACATTTTTTTACACGTCCTAACGTGTTGCAAGACAACAAGGAACGTTTTATCACAGATGGCATGTGCCTTGCATCTCCCCGAATGCTATCAGTCTCGCAATTTTCAGTGCAAAACGGGTATCTGCCTCTCGATGATCGGTCAATACGCATCACAAACACGTGTCAGACACGGTGACTTACACCAGAAGTAAAAAACATTTACGCAGGGGAGAGGGTGCTATGAAAAAAATATTCCTGATCATAACGTTGTTTTTGGTAAGCACTGTGTGGGGAGTCGCGATCAGTGACGCGGCAATTTTGCTCACACAGGATTTTAACAGTGCCAACAGTGACTTAGAACCACCGCCTGCAGGCTGGGACATTACATTGACGTGGTGTGGTGGTGGTGAGCCGTGGCGATTGAATAATAACTGGCGATGGAACCAGGCGAACCAGACAGGGGGCGATGGCACGTGTGCGACAATAGACGGATCATATGAGGGGAATTTTTATGGCGCGGGAACGGACTTGGTGTCTCCGATATTTTCTTTGGATGGATGCTATACCTCGGCAGATCTTAGTTTCGCTACGATATTCGATCACGAATTGGCACGTGAATGTGCGAAGGTCGAGATCAGTACGAACAATGGCTCAACCTGGATCGATCTGCTTGATTGGCGTGAGGACCATAGTGCAACGACCGTAAATCTTGATCTAACATCGTATATCGGGAATGATCTGATGCGCGTTAAGTTCGCGTATCTTACCGAAGAATGGCCAGGCGGGTTGTGGCAAGTGGACGATGTTCTTGTTTCTGCGGTGGAATGTTCCGGTGGTGATACTACACCGGTTCCTGAACCGGTAAGCATCCTGCTCTTCGGAAGCGGGCTTGCGGGCTTGTTCTTACGGCGTAAATAATAATACCTCTGGTGTCAGACACCAACTATAAAAAGGAGATGTTATGCAGAAGATCATGTTATTCATTGTGGCAGCGATTGTCGTAGTAGGTAGTCAAACCGCAGATGCTGCGTGTCTTAATTGGACATGGGATTCCGGGACGACTGAGGATTGGTTTATTGATGCAGGAGACGGCTCAATTACGCCGGGTGTTGCCGGATACGAAGGCTTTGGATTGCAGTATACAGAAACGACCACATGGCTGAAAGTACAAAATAACAATTTTCCACTCTCTGTCGAATCGATCTATAATGAGGGCTCAGTGTGGCTGGATATGAAATTTAGCATTCCCTCTGTGCATGGGGAATATATAGATCTGAGGTTGTTCGGTCATGATTACATGACTCGCTATCTATATTATCCATATGATGGAGTGGGTGAATCCGTGCAGGATCTAGGTAATGGCTGGTATCGATATGAACTTGGAAACATTCACGGATTAGGAGCATATGACCAGTATGATTCTCCGGCACCGGATACACCGTATGTGTGGTTTAATTACAATGTTGGGGGGGATAACCCGGGGCTCAATGCACCGCTGGATAATTTAAGGATCTGTGACGGCACCATTGATGATGATGACGGGGATGACGGTGCCGCGCCGGTGCCGGAGCCGATGAGTATCCTGCTTTTCACGAGCGGGCTTGCGGGTTTGTTCTTACGACGAAAATAATAATACCTCTGGTGTCAGACACTGGTGTCTGACACCAACTATATGATCAAAGGGGGACACACACGTGTGTGTCCCCAAAGTTCACACTAATCTTTCCCATTGACTATTCCGCATAACCTATTATAATTAATGTCCTTACATTTATCCTCGTAATTGGCACTACATGATACTCAGCGAGTATCGTATTGTAATAAAGTAAAAAGCGCATCCTAGCCACACAGAACCCTGAACTCAGAACTCACACATTATGCCCCACTACTGGTTCAAACCGAAACAATACGGCTACGGCCTTCAGCCGATCACCTGGCAAGGGTGGGTAGCGACCCTCATCTTCGCGCTGGTGATCGTCGCCTGCGGCTTTCTCACGGGCGCCTTGCTTCCTCACGCGACAGTTATGCAATGGGCCCTTTTTGTAGCGAACGTCGTCATTCTCATCATGATCTTCATGATGCTCTTTAAGGACCGCACCGACGGCGAGGTCCGCTGGCGCTGGGGGCGGGATGAGGAATAAATGATAAAAATGTCGTCCCCGCGGAAGCGGGGACCTACGTTCCGAGATCCCGGATCGTCGCTTCCCTGAAGATTTCTTCCCTCATAGTTTTGCTAGGCAAAACTGGCATTGAGGACAGGCGAAATCTAGCCTCGGGGACAGGTTGCTCCGTCCGGGACGACAAGAAGAAAACGAATGAACGTCATACCATATATCTTGATCGCAGCCGGCGTATTCTCGATCCTGGGCGCGATCAACAACTGGGACTGGTTCATGGAACACCGCAAAGCGCGCTTCATGGTCCGTATCTTAACGCGCACCGGTGCGCGCGTCTTTTACGCGCTCCTCGGCACCGTGATCGCTGCGATCGGCATCTGCGCCCTTACCGGTCTCATTGACATGAAATAAACTACGTATCGCGTATTGCGTATAGCGTTGGAAAGCGTTATTTAAAATTAATGCGTATGTAACGCTTTAATAACGCCGTAAGAAATTAATGCGCCTGCTCCTGCCGTTTTCTTCGAAAACGAAGATGCAGGGGCAGGCGCATTAATTTCTTAGGCGAAGTTTCTTTGGACACTTTCTTTCACAAGAAAGTGTCACTAAAAATTAGTTTTAAAAGAAAAATAACATTTAAACTTTATCCCGACTCGAAAAATATCGTCGAATTTTCTTCGATAATTCTCCGATACTCGTCGGGATCAATTAAAGCAAACAGTTTTGCGTGCACATTGAAATGTAATTAACGTTATCCCCGTAGTTTCGCGTTGCGAAACTAGCAACGGGGATCAATTCAAACAGGCAGTTGCGTTCCGCAACAGCCGTTTTCATTGAAGGAGGAACACATGCCAGACGTCTTAGAGATCACCGCAACAGACCTTAACACCGAAGAGTTTATCAATGAAAAAGTAAAAGAGATCGCCGAGACCGTCGGCAGCGGCACGGCCATTAACGCCCTCTCGGGCGGGGTGGACTCATCGGTCGTCACCATGCTCGGCCACAAGGCGCTCGGGGACCGGCTTATTACGGTCTTTGTCGATAACGGCATTATGCGTCGGGGCGAACCCGAGCAGATCGTGAAAATATTTAAAGACCTTGGCGTCAGGGTCGACGTGATCGACGCGCGTAAGAAATTCTTCGCCGCCCTAAAAGGCATCACCGACCCCGAGGAGAAACGCGAAGCCATTACACAAACATTTTATAAGGATGTCTTCGGCAAACTCGTTAAGGAAAGCAAGGCCACATACCTTCTGCAAGGCACGATCCTCACTGATATCGATGAGACCAAGGCCGGGATAAAGAGACAACACAATGTCTTTGAGCAACTCGGCATCGACCCGAAGAAAGCGTTCGGCTATAAGATCATCGAGCCGGTCGTGCAGCTGCGCAAAGACGGGGTGCGCAAGGTCGGTAAGGCACTCGGCCTGCCGGAATCGATCTTCAACCGTATGCCGTTCCCGGGCCCGGCCCTCTCGGCGCGCGTGATCGGGGAGGCGACCGAGACGCGGATCGAGAAGGTCCGGATCGCCACGTCAATTATCGAGGAGGAACTCGCATCGGTACACGCATTCCAATATATGGCGATCCTGCACGAAGATAAAGTGACCGGGATGCGCGATAACAAACGCGATTTCGGCAACCAAATTGAAATACGCTGCTGGGACAGTGTCGATGCGCGCGTGGCAACGCCGACCGAATTGCCGTACGCGACATTAAAGAAACTCGCGGAACGCATGACGCGCGAAGTGCCTGGCGTGGTGAGCGTGACCTATAACATCACCACCAAACCACCCTCGACCATGGAAGCGGTATAACTACAGTGGGGACAGACACTGGTGTCTGTCCCCAGTAAACTCAAATTAGTTTTAAAAGAAAAAAATATTCTAATTTCCTTTTAAACAGAAAGGACCGTGTATGAAAAAAACAATTTTATTTTTTATCATCCTCACCTTCATTACCTGGGTACCATCCGCATCAGCCCAGGACGACACCTTACTGCAGGTCCGGGACCGCCACGTCTTCGAGGTAGGGCCCGAGATGTTCTTTATGCATTACAAAGAACCCGGCCTGATGAAGAACGAAGGCATGATGTACGGCGGCGTCATTAATTATCAATACCGCAACACGGTCATGATCGGCCTTGAGAACCGTTTCGCCGGCGGCGCGGTCGATTATGAATCGCACAATACCGGCTCGAGCGATAACAACGGCGACTTCTTATATGAAGGCCGCCTGCTCCTCGGCGCTGACCTTAAGGCCGAGAAATTTGCCGTGATCCCGTTCATCGGCTTCGGCTACCGTTATCTCTACGACGACTCGAGCGGCTCGCAGACCACGACCGGCGCGGGCGGCTATCAGAGAGAATCGAACTATTTCTACAGCCCGCTCGGCATGGCCATCGAATATTACCTGAACGAAGAATGGACGCTCGACCTTAAGGGAGAATATGATCTTTTCTGGGGCGGCGTGCAGCGCAGCCTGCTCGGGGACGCGCTCGCAGGACATCCGACCGTGTACAACGATCAGGATTTCGTCGACGGCAGCGGCTTTAAGCTATCCGGCGGCGTTGCCTGTAGGATAAAGAAGATCATCGTGAAACTCACGGCCTTTTATCATTACTGGCGCATCGGGGATTCCGATACCGATTCGGTGTTCTGGAACGGCGCGAACCGCACCTATATCGAGCCGCGCAACCGCAGCCAGGAGCTCGGCGGCCGCCTCTCGGTGCTCTTTTAACATCGTATCACACATTATCGTCCCCCCTTTTAAGGGAGGTGAACTGTAAAGTTTCTGTCCCCCCTTTAAAGGGGGGTGGTGCGTAGCACCGGCCCTGTCCCGCCCTCGGCCCCGCCTTTATGCGGAGCCTCGCCTAAAGGCGGGGCGTGGTTGGGGTCTTGCCGCCCTTGGCGGGGTCCCTTGCGGGAGGGGTTTTACGTACGTTGTACTTTGTTCTCAAAACCCCCCTGTGACTTCGTCGCTTTCCCCCCTCAGTGAGGGGGGACATAATAATTAACAAAGGAGCTTCTATGAAAAACTCATTCAAACAAGTGATCTCGCTTATCGTTTGTATAACATGTATGACTGTTTTCTCAGGCTGTTCGCTATTCGCTCCGAAAATGCAGAACGTTTCTGTCATAACATCCGAAAATGATGCGCAAATATTCATCAATGGCAATCTCGTCGGCGTTGGATCAGCGATGACCACAGTACCGCGCAATCAAGATGTCGGCATTATGGCCAAGAAAGAGGGTTATTATCCTTCGATGAGAACCATCGGCACGACATTAAGCACGACCGGGATATTGGATGTTATCGGTGGATGTATTTTCTTGATCCCTTTCTTTGGCCTTTTAGCTCCGGGAGCCTGGACGCTCTCGTCCAATAACGTAACGCTCATGATGAGCAAAGAACAATGACCGCAGCGGTGTCAGGCACCGGTGCCTGACACCACAGGGGGCATTTGTAAATTAATCGGTGTCTAAATTAATCGGTGTCAGACACTGGTGCCTGACACCAATGCGTATTCATTTCCGAACCACGCCCAAAGGTTCGGAAAGCGTATTATTCATAAAATACTGCAAGTAAATAAGATAAGCACTTATAGAGTACATATGGTTCGGAAAAGGGAAAAGGCGCGAACTCTTCACGTAATCTTATATAATCTCATATAATCTTATATAGTTAGACCATAAAGAAGATACGATAGAAATGCTGTTGTTGCTCGTTAGATAAAAATAAATGGGGTATAATAAATTCGAATAAGGGGTACCGGATGGTTCTAAATGTCCATTATTCGCACATGTCCACTCAACAGTGGACATGTAAGCCGTCTTAAAGGTTGTATTTCTTGTTCTTTCACGTTTCAAAGATCGCACCTTCAGCATATGTACTATACTGCGGTCAAAAGACCTCACCCCACAGAAAACTCTCGACAATAATGTTCACTAACAGTATAATGTTCACTAATTAGTGAACATTAAAAAGGAGTGAACATTATGCATAAGCCAAAGAACGGAAAGAATATCTTTGCGGATAAGGCCACTTTTATACTGAGGAAAATGCTCTCGAACCCGGGCAAGAAATGGGTCATCCGTGACTTTACCGGGGAAAACGGCGTTAGTCTTGGTATGGCTCAAGGTGTGCTTGAAAGCATGTCAAAGAAAGGCTATATCGAGAGAGTTAAAAAGGGACCTGATAGCTTCGCGCTTTTGACCAATACCCGGGAATTGGTCGAAGACTGGACAAAGGCGTACAACTTTGAATTAAACGGCGTGCATACGTATTATTCGCCGGACAAAAATATCATGCCTAAGCTCAAAGACTATTTAAAGGGCAAGGAGTACTGCCTGACGTTGCATTCGGGGACGAATTTGATGACATCGTATGTGGTGACGGATAATGTCCACGTATATTTTTCTCCCGCGAACTGGAAAAAGGAACTTCTCGACCTAAGGCAACAGCTTGATCTAAAAGAGCTTGTACGGGGCGGAAATATCCACATTATACATCCGTTTTATAAGAACAGCGTGTATTATAACACTCAGATGATAAAGGGTTACAAGGTGGCATCTAATTTACAGCTCTATTTGGATCTTTATCAGTTTAAGCCGCGGGGCCGTGAACACGCTGAATATTTGGAAGATCAATTAGAAGAAAAGGGCAAGAATTTATATGGATCGTGAGAAGATCGAAGCGGTATTTTTTAATGTGGTGGATGACATACGCGATTATCTTCCCGACCTTACGCTTGTCGGCGGGTGGATGCCGTATATATATTCGAATTATCTCTGGAAAGCAAAGATACGCAATCCCATTGTAACCGTAGATATAGACTTCGGCGTGGGCCACACCGTTGCCGGTAAATATCAAAAGACCATTTTTGAAACGCTTTCCCGGCTGGGTTATAAAGAACGCCGTCCTAAAACGGACAGGATGTTTCCGGTAGTTCTCTATAAAGAAAAAGTACCGGTTGAGTTTATAACATATCCAACGGTTGACATTAAAGCCATTGAAAAGATGGTCGGAACGCAGATACAAATAAACAAGATCGAGCAGGATCCCGGTTCTTTGTCGTCCCCGCGAAAGCGGGGATCTCAGGTCCCGGCTCAAGGCCGGGACGACATAAAAAGTAAAGCGTCCGCAATTACGACGGTGAAGTAAAATAGCATTAATTTCTTTCGGCGCCAGTTTCTTTTGTCCCTTTCTTTTAAAAGAAAGGGACAATAAAAATCAGTTTTAAAGAAGAAAACCCCGCTTATAAAAAAACCTTTTACATATGAAACCTATTCAAAAAGCACAATACCAGACCATCCTCAAAAACGTCATCACCCTCTACGAACGCACCCAGACTACCGTGGTCGAGATGTATTGGCAGGTCGGCAAATGGATCGTCGAAGTCGAACAGGAAGGCGAGCCCGCCGCGCGCTACGGCGAATACCTCATCCTGCGCCTGTCAAAAGATCTGGTCAAACGATGCGGCCGCGGTTTTTCGAAACGCAACCTTGAGCGCATGCGTCAATTCTTCCTGCAGAACCCGATCGCGCCGGCAACGGCGCAATTGACCTGGACACATCATGTCGAACTCTTGCGCATCGCTGATCCGCGCGTCCGCTCATCAATAAGCCGCCGTGCGCTTAAAGAGAACCTGACGAGCAAGGAAGTGCGCGCGATCGTCTTTAGCCAGGAGGAACCCCGTCCTGTGCCCCTTACGCGGCCGGGCCCGCCGGCGAAACGTCCGCCTCTCCCGCGGCCGCGGGACCTCACATTACATACCTTCGCCAAAGTCATTGACAAAGACCGGACGCTCCCTGCAGGCACGATGCTCATCGATTGCGGGTTCTATGTCTATCGCCACCTTCCGGTAAAGACCCGCATTACGCTCGCGGCCAAACCCTCGTACACATATCCGGCCTTTGTCGAGCGGGTGGTGGACGGCGATACCCTCTGGGCCGTGATCGATGTCGGCTTCGGGACCGAAGTGCGCGAAAAACTGCGCCTGCGCGGCATTGACACCCCCGAGCTCGGCACCCGCGAAGGCGAGTCTGCCAAACGGCACGTTGTGAAACTCCTGCCCAAAGGCACACCGATCGTGATCAAGACCTATCGCAATGACCGCTACGGCCGCTTTGTCGCGGACGTGCTCTTTTGCCCGGATAATGATAAAGCCGCGCATGATCCCGCGGTCATTATCCAGGGCGGCATATTTTTGAATGCTCACTTGCTCGATAAGGGCCTCGCCGCGCGTGCGGAGTAAAATAGAGAACTCTTGTGAGGCGCTGATCGCTTAAATATTCACCTTTCAGCAGGGTTTATTTGGACTTATAATAATGTCACGCATTTACAAGATAGATAATGAGGAAAGAGGGGGAGGAAAGAGGGGGCAAATTTTGACTTGCTGACTTCCCTGAATATCTAGAAGACTTGGGGACACATTAAAGTGTCCCCAAATCTTCTACTTATAAAAAAGATCTGACACTTTTCCCCCTTTTTAGAGGTAAAGAGATATATTAAATGCCATATGGATCAACAAATATCGATGCAACTGTAAGGTTAAAAGCCTTTGAATGGTTAGAAGAGCAGTGTACTATTTATGGGGAAACATTGCCGCGCACAATCCTTGAAAAAGGCTTTCTCTATAATGAAACACGGGTTCCACTCATTGGTCCTCAAGGCATCTTTATTCCTAAAGTGATGGGTAAGATTCCATTATCAATAACGACGTCACCAAATTCTCCCTACGACGATGAACATTCTTCAGATGGTTTCTTAATGTATAAATATAGGGGCACAGATCCTCACCATAGAGAAAACGCAGGTCTGCGAGAAGCAATGCTCAAAAAAATACCTCTTATATATCTTTCAGGAGTTGTTCCAGGGAAATATCTTCCATCGTGGCCTGTTTATATTGTGAGAGATGATCCTTCAACTCTTACCTTTACCGTTGCCGTTGATGAAAAGCATCACACTATCGCCTCCCACGGCGAACCAGTATGTTATGATGCCCCAGTCCCAGATGAAGATTCAAAACGAAAATATCTAACGATTGAAACGAGACAACGATTACATCAACAGCGTTTTCGGGAACGGGTGATTGCAGCCTATCGCGAACAATGCGCAATGTGTCAATTACGTCATCCAGAGCTTCTCGATGCTACGCATATCATCCCGGATAATGAACCGCAGGGAGATCCAGTTGTCCCTAATGGAATCGCTTTATGCAAATTACATCATGCGGCGTTTGATCGTTTCATTGTAGGGATTCGACCTGACTATATCATTCACGTACGCAGTGATATATTAGAAGAAGAGGATGGGCCGATGTTGGATCACGGTCTAAAAAGATTGGATGGGCAGAAATTAATATTACCTCGAACATCTGCCCATCTTCCGGATCCAGAACGTCTTGAAATGAGGTATTCTAAATTTAAGAGTTATATGGTAAATTAAGTATTGCTCAAAGGTGTTAGGTTAATTTTATATTGATAATTTTGAATGAAAGCAAAGGTATTTATGGACAACTTTATTACAAATAGTGACGCAAAAGATCTTAAAAATCGTTTAGTTGAATTAATAAAAAAGAGTGACGAACTGAAATTTCTTGTAGGTTTCTTTTATTTTTCAGGCATACGCGAACTATACCAGGGATTAAAGGCAAAACCTGATCAGAAAATTAAAATTTTGGTGGGCTTACATGTTGATGCCGCTAATTTTGGCATGATTGAGTGTGCCGATCACGATGATCAAATATCCGATGAAGAAAAGACCTTCAAGTTTTTCGAGTCTATTAAGAAATCATTAAATACCGAGAATTTTGACACAGAGGTATTTTATGAACAGGTGAAGTTTTTTATCCAATTAATTCGAGATGACAAGTTAATGATCCGAAAAACATTTAGCCCAAATCATGCAAAACTATATCTGTTCAAACTAGAAGAGGGGCAAGTCGGAAGAAAATCCCTTTTTATAACAGGGAGTAGCAATTTAACCCGAGCTGGATTATCGACACAAAATGAATTTAATGTTGAGATAAGCGATTTTGGATTTGAAAATGCAGAAAATTATTTTGATAAGCTATGGGATGATGCAGTGAAGATAACTGAGCATGCAGAATCTAAAAAGAAGCTTATCGAGATAGTTGAGAAAGATACACTTATTAAGGAAATATCTCCTTTTGAGGCATTTGTTATCGTGCTTAAAACATATCTTGATTCATTCGAATCACGTAATGTAGGGGAATCACTCTTTAAAATACTCGAGAAGAATGGCTATACCACGTATCAATATCAGCTTGATGCTGTTAAACAAGCGTTAGCAATTATAGAGAATAACAATGGTGTCATTATCGCGGATGTTGTCGGTTTGGGAAAAACTATTATTGCATGTGCCATAGCACGAGAATTAAAAAAGCGAGGTATCGTAATTTGCCCTCCAGGCCTCATCGGAGATAGAAACAAGAAGTCGGGGTGGAGGAAATACGTCGAGGAGTTTGAGTTATACGATTGCGAGGTAAGGTCCTTAGGTGAGCTAGAAAACATTGCGGAATTTGTCGATAAACATAAAGAAATCGAAGTCGTGATCATTGACGAAGCCCATCGCTTTAGAAATCAGGATACGAGGGATTATGAAATATTAAAAAATATATGCCGAAATAAAATAGTAATTCTGCTAACCGCGACGCCCTTTAACAATCGTCCGGGTGACATCCTTTCATTACTCAAGCTATTCATAACTCCCAAGAAATCGTCAATTACGCTTGAAAATAATCTTGTTGATAAATTTAGGGCATTTAAGGGAACATTCGATCGCCTTGGATACATTAAGAAATATTGGAATTCACCCAATAGTACTAAACGTAAAAAAGCGGAGGCTTACTATCAGACTTTTTTTGGGGACACAATCATTATTCTAGAAAAGATTGCACAACGGTCGCATTATCTTGCCAAACAAATACGTGATGTGATCGAGCCAGTAACGATTCGGCGAAACCGTCTTGATCTTCAGAATAATCCATACTATAAGAACGAGGTTAAGAACTTATCTAAAGTTGCGGATCCCAAAGAGTGGTTTTTTGAATTAACAAGAGATCAATCATCTTTTTACGATAAAGTTATAGGGCAGTATTTTGCAGATCCTGAAGATGGTGGGGAATTTAAAGGTGCTATTTATCGACCATTTGAATACGAAACGGGGAAAAGAATTAGTGAGGAGGAGAAGAATAAAGAAGAAAACAAGGAGTTCTTGATACAGAAGAACCTGTATGATTTTATGCGTCGTTTGCTAGTTAAACGGTTTGAAAGTTCGTTTGGTTCATTTGAACAAAGCATTCACAATTTCAAAAGAATTACCGGGCGTTGTTTGGAATTCATCGAAAAGACTGGGGAGTATATTCTGGATAGAGTTCTTCTAGAGAAAATTTACGATTTTGATCTTGATGAGATAGAAAAATATTTGACTGATTATACCGAGAAAATAAGTATTGGGGAATACCCCAAAAGCCATAAAAGATATAAGGTAGCTCTTTTTAGGGATAAAGACGGGTTCGTTAACGACATAAAATCAGATCTTAATTTATTTGACGACATCTTAGATGAGCTTTCTAAATTAGATTTGGTTAAAAATGATCCGAAGACTGAATGTTTGCTGGAAAACGTTAAACTTGAAATTAAGCGAAAGCCTCTCAATGATGAGCCGAAAAGAAAGATCGTCATATTTTCTGAATATCTTGATACGGTCAAATATCTAGCTCGCATTCTAGACAAGAGTTTTAAAAATAAGGTTCTTGTTATCAGTCATGATTTATCGGCTACCAAAATCTCTCAAATCAATAAGAATTTTGATGCCTCCTATGAAGATCAGGATGATGACTTTGACATTTTACTTGCTTCCGACAAAATATCAGAAGGTTTTAATCTTAACCGGGCAGGTCTTGTTATTAATTATGATATCCCGTGGAATCCTGTTCGCGTCATACAGCGTGTAGGGCGAATTAATCGTATTAGCCGGAAGGTATTTAATGAGTTGTATATCGTCAATTTCTTTCCTACAGAAAAAGGTGCAGAGCTTGTAAAGTCACGCGAAATCGCGAGCAATAAGATGTTTTTGATTCATAACACACTTGGAGAAGACGCGAAAATATTTGATATTGATGAAGAACCGACACCATCAGGACTTTTTAATAAAATCCAGCAAAATCCGGATGATCAGCAAGAAGAGAGTTTTTATACGAAGGCCTTAAAGGAATATTCGAACATTGAAAGAGCACATCCTGAGATGATAGCTTCTTTAAAGAAATACCCACCACGTATAAAAGTTGCTAAACACTATACAGAGAATGAACTGCTGGTTTTTTTACGAAAGGGCAGACTCTATATTCATGGCGTCAAATACAATAGCGAGAATAAGCCGGATGTTTATCAGACAACGTTTGAAGAAGTGTTTAAAAAAATCGCATGTTCGGAAAGTGAGAAAGCATTAGCTTTGAGCGATAACTTTTGGGAGGCTTATGAAAGCGTAAAGAAATTTAAAGAGTATCGCGTCATTCCGCCGAGCGAGCAAAGTCTTGAGCAGAAAGCATTAAATAACCTGACAACATTGATTAATCAAATTCAAACCGACCACATAATGCCCCATAAAGACTTCGCGCGAATGTTAAGAGAAGACATCTTAGATTATGGTACATTGTCAGATTTTACATTACGCCGAATAGCCAATATGGACAGTGCGGATGAGGAAAAGCAAAAGAGAAAATAAAGGGGGTCAAGTCTTGATTAATTGACTTTAGATATTCAGGGAAGTCAACAAGTCAAGACTTGACCCCCTTTTACATCAAATTGAAATTGTTAATAAGTGAAGGTGATAACGTGGAGCTGAGATTGCTTCTCCCGCCTTTGGCGGGATCACAATGACGACAGAAAATAAATTATGCCGAAGATGCTCCACAAATTCCTGCCAGAAATTAGTGTCGGATTTATTTTTAATGCAATTATCGAAGCGAGGCGCGTAAGGATGAGTAAAACTGTTCAAATCAAGCAAAAAAGACCCGTTACTCAAAATGAGCACATGATTTTACATCTTACGTTTTGACAGGCAGCTGATCGAGCATTAGAATAAATTTCTCAATTTAGATAGTCCCGCGTTAGAAGGGCTAAATCCAGGACTCAAATCATTTAAAACCTTCGTGGACAGAAGTCTGCGAAGGTTTTTTGTTTTTAAGTCGTCATGCAATGACGACAGAGGGAAAAGGGGTTTTATGAGATTATTCATACTATGCATGATGGTACTATTTTTTATATGTCCCATAGCTTTTACCTATGAGGCCGAACGTGAATACGAGCATTTATCGCTGTGGTATTCCCATACACAACTTAGAGCCGGGATGAATGATATGTTTTTGGTTCTAGGATGGTTTCCGGAAGAGACGGACATGTTAAAAGACATGTCAACACGAGTTATCAAGGATCTCGATGAGGTAAGTTCGTTTTTACTTGCGCATACGTATAGCAAAGATTTTAAGCCGTTTCAGGATTATATGCTGGAGATGGTGGCGATGGTTAAAGACATATATACGGATATTGATAGTAAAGATCCGGAGGATTACAACAGGGCATTTGATGCCTTTTCTGTTTATGCTAACGATGCTGCAGAACAATTTAACGAGTATCTTATGAATGAAACCGAGCTTGGGATGCCCGAGGAGGGTGAAATAATAGATAGTTTAACGGTGTATGAGAGTAGTTTCGCGCATACAGCGGATGATGCACAACAATATCAGGATGCTATTCGTCTGATGGATGACGAGAAGTTTGATGAGGCATTTAAGATAGTAGAAGAAATGTATACACAATATCAGGATGGTCCGTTCCATGACGCGCTTGCAGTGGCGATAACTGATTGCCTCGAGCGAATAGATTCCGAAGTGATCATAGCCGAGGGGATGGAAGATACGGAGTTTTCATTGTATGTGCTTTCCGAGATCGTTGAGAAGAAAGAATATTCACCATTATTTTATAAGGCATTTTATCGGTGGAGGACGATCGAGCAATATTTTAATCATGGTATGTCGAATATGTCGGAAATTCCCAACAAGATGTATAATGAAAAACGGTGGGAGATCATGAAGGTAATTCATGGGCATTTGATCGATCACCCTCATGATACGTGGGCGTGGGATCAAAGGAACCTGCTTATGATATTGCCGATCATAGAACGCGGCGGGCCGTGCGGGAACACGGCGTTGCTTCACTGGGGACAACTGTATACGGATATTGGTCATGAACATGAGCCGGACGATAACGCGGCGGAAGAAGCGGGTGCCGATGGTGCGTAAGAACAGCGATGTCAGACACGTGTCTGACATAAAGGGGTCAAGGGAAATAAAGGGGTCAAGTCTTGATTAATTGACTTTAGATATTCAGCAATAAAGGGGACAGATTTATTTAATGCACCGTTTAGCGAA
>JAFGJY010000076.1 GCA_016928875.1 Candidatus Omnitrophota bacterium
ACACCGTTCGAAGTAATGGTCGGCGCCATCCTCACACAGAACACAGCGTGGGCGAATGTTGAAAAAGCCATTGTAAATCTAAAACGCGCAAAGGTGCTTACGCCCAAGGCGCTCTTTGCAGTCCCGGAGAAAAAGCTCGCGCGTCTCATCAAGCCTTCCGGATTTTTCAATGTAAAGGCAAAACGCCTGCGGATCTTTTTAGGCTACATGAAAGAGCATTACGGCTTCAGCGTTGCAAAAATGAAGGCGCGTGATCTTGACGAGTTACGTAAGGAACTTTTAGGCGTTAACGGGATCGGCAGGGAAACGGCGGATTCGATCCTGCTCTACGCGTTAGAGAAGCCAACATTCGTCGTTGACGCGTACACGAAACGCATCTTATCGCGGCATGGGTTGTGTGGTAAGAACGATGATTACAATGTAGTAAAAGCGCTGTTTGAAGACAATCTTGAACAGGACACTGATCTCTTTAACGATTTCCACGCACAGATCGTCAATTGCGCCAAGGATTTTTGCCGCACGAAACCGCGCTGCGATGCATGCCCGTTGCGGGTATTGTTTGAATGACAATTTTGATATCGGCATTACGAGGAGCAATAAAGTTTTTATGTCGTCCCGGCCGGAGCGAAGCGACGAGCCGGGATCTAGGAGCGGAGGTCCCCGCTTTCGCGGGGACGACATAGTTGCAGGCTTCGCAATGACGACAAATCGTAATAATATTGCTTGCGGAATAGATTTTATGATAACAAACATCCCGGAACTCATAGCCCCGGTCGGTGATTGGCCATCGCTGCATGCAGCTGTTCAGAATGGCGCAGGCGGGGTGTATTTTGGCCTGAAAGAACTGAACATGCGTGATAATGCGCTATCGTTCGAGCAGAACGAACTGAAGAAGATCGCGGAATATGCCGGGGAGAACGACGTTAAGACGTATTTGACATTGAATGCGATCGTGTTCGATGATGAAATAACAAGGGTGCACAAGATCTTGAGGGCGGCAAAAGAGGCGGGCATCACAGCGGTGATCGGTTGGGACATGAGCGTACTTGAAGCGGCTCGAGCAGAGGGGGTGCGCATCCATCTTTCGACACAAGCGTCGGTCTCGAATTTCGAAGCGGTCAAATATTACGCGGGATTAGGGGTTAAGAGGATCGTGCTTGCACGCGAATGTTCGCTTGATAGGATAAAGACCATCATTAAACAAATTAAGACCCATGGCCTTCAAGTCGAGATCGAGACCTTCATTCACGGTGCTTTGTGCATCAGCATCTCGGGCCGTTGTTTCATGTCGGAATATTTGCTCGGCCAATCCGCCAACCGCGGGAAATGTTCGCAACCCTGCAGACGGAAGTATCACATTACCGATCTTGAAGGGGAAGCAGAGTTCGAGATCGAAGACGGGTACGTGCTCAGCCCTAAAGATGTTTGCACCTTACCGTTCATCGAAAAACTTATCGACGCAGGTATCCACGCTTTCAAGATCGAAGGCCGGATGCGTGCGCCGGAATATGTCGCGACCGTTACGCGCGTTTACCATGATGCGATCAGTGAGTATTGTAATGGGACGCTTACTGATGTCAAAAAGGATAACTACATTAAGGCACTCGCTACCGTGTACAATCGCGGTTTTTCAAATGGATTTTATTTCGGACTTCCCGAGAATGACCTTGCTAAGGCGAGCGGTTCGATCGCGACTAAGCGCAAACACTACATTGGCGAAGTGCTAAAATATTATTCGAAGATCAATGTCGCGGAGATCCTTGTCCGTAACGACGGGCTCGAAAAAGGTGATGCCATTCTGGTGACGGGCAATTCGACCGGCGCGCAGAAAGCAGTTGCCGAAGAAATGGAAAGGGAGCATCAGAAGATCGATCGAGCGGAAAAGGGGTCGAAGATCGCGATCAAGCTGCCCTTTGCCGTAAAACGCGGGGATAAATTGTTCAAACTTACGGCGGCTCAATAAGTTACATCCACCACAAATGCCTTTTAGTTTTATCCCAACCCTTGTAATATCAATAAGATATGTTATATTTTATCTGAAGTATTACTAATGGAGGTAATGCCTGTAAATACCACACAGAGTAAAAATAGTACTATGCGAGGACGAACGCTATTTGTTTACATAATGATTCTTCTTGTCATGTGCACCTCAGCGCAGGCGCAGGTGACGGGTCTGTTTACGATCCCAACCAAAGTCGATGTGCCAAATACGCGTGATTCATTTCAGCTTTACGTAACGAATGCACGTAGTGCGATCGAAAAAGATATCATCGATCTTATCAATGGGGCCGAATTAACCCAAATATGGGGTGCCGACGTTTTAAAAGGCGTGTTTCAAGACCGCTCGTTAAAAAGTCAATTTCGATCTATTGTTGAAAATTATCCTACAGATATGACCATTGTCTTAGTAGACCATGAACACGGCAGCGACCATTCTGCCGAGCGTCGGATGTTGTACTGGGACGAAGACACACTGACGTATCGTTTTTCCTATCATCAGGACAATACGATCTTCATGACCAAAACCGCCTTTGAGGAACTAAGTACATCTGATCAGGGTAAAAAATTCTTAAAGCATCTCTTTTCGTTTAAGCATTATCAGATGCGTGGGAGCTATTTTGGTCCGTCATGTAATGTTGAAATGTTGGAAAATTTCACAAAGGCGTATTTAAGATGGCAGCTCTTTCCTAAGGATATCCGGCAACAAATTCATATTATCCGGTCGCGCTTAAGCGATATTCAACGCATGACGGTATTAGGCTCGCGATTGAAAGCAATAGTGGATCGAATAAGAAACGCACAAGAGACAAAAAATGATGCACGCTCAGCATTGGCGCAAGAGGCTTTGATCGATACTCTCGAGGTGCTTGAAAGGGAGTTCGCCCGATTTAGGATACCGGAGAAACGGGCCGCCGATCAGGAAATACGTTCTGTTATCGATGATCTTAATGCCGGCAAGAATGAACGATTGTTGAGCCGTCTCGGCAGAGGAGGAGCGCTTTCAGACATCAATACCTGCATCAATAATCTTCTGGAGGATGTGAAGAAACGCAAAGAGCAGTTGCCGACGGCATATTACCGTACTTTGCAAGGGATAGAGATCAACGATCCGCTCACGCCGCTTGATGAAAGGACCGTCGTGGCTGCATACAAGCAATGGGTGCGGGGAGTTCAACCGCAAGATATTGAGCCTTCTGACCTGATATTTAAAGTTTACGAGCTTTGCTACAAACAAGACCCGCGCCAGGTCCCATCACTGCAGTTTGTTCGCGACGTATTACGCCAAAGCGTTTTGAACATCTTTTATGATCTGATGATAAAAGCGGATAGTAAGGTTGACGACCTGAATTATTATGAGCGCAGCAAAGTGGTAAGAGAGGTTATTAATCGTTTTTATCGGCCGGGCCACAGCGAGCCAAGCAAGAAAAAGGCCGCATTATTGCGTACGTTTGCGATGACACCGCGTTTCCAATGGCGTGAGAAAGTCCCGCTTGAAGCACGCGAGTACATTTCGTTCATGGCTGCGGCGGGATGTTTTACGCGGGACATTTTTGAGGCAAAAGGAGTGATCGAAGTTGATTATGTCGGAGAAGGGACAAGTAAAGATTGGTTCCTTGATGTGAAGAAGACCGATCTCGCGAAGAATGAGCTCGGTAGACCGACCTACTGGATCCCGGGTAACGAACGCGAGTTTGTCCAACAAGTTGCACATTACAGCGGATTGAAGCAAGTAGAAATACGGAAGCAATACAACCTTGATGCGGACAAAAAAAGCGACAGGGAAAATGGACGCAAGCGGCTTATCGCGAGCTATCATAGTTATAAACTGGCAGAAGCGTTGCGTGAGCATATTTGGTCACGTGATTTTCAAGTGTATTCTTTAAGTTGGCAGGATGAAAAAGGTCAGCGGCATGAAGAGCAGTGGGCCATCATGAAAGATCCGCTGCTTGGTCAACCGATCGCATTCATGCGTGAAGAACCCATTGAAAATGTGATGCACATCAAAGATATCGCGAAGGAAGCGTTAAAGGAGATAAAACGTACGGATAAAGAGGGGCCATCTGTGCAGCAAATGACAATTCAATTCGGCGAACCGGCCGAGACCATCCTCAAGAGCGCATAAAAGCAACTACTATTTCCTCAAAAACCTCTTCTCAAGTTCATTAATGGATAACGTGATCATGGTCGGCCGGCCATGACAGCAGTGTCCGGGGTTCTCGCAATGGGCGAGCTGGCGGATAAGCGAGAACATCTCTTCTTCACTTAAGCGTTGGTGGGCTTTTATCGAGCGCGATTTGCAGGCCATGATCGCGGCCACGGTCTCGATATTGTCGGTAAAATATTTACGCTGAGACTCCTCCTTGTACATGTCGATCACTCCCTGGATTATGTCGCGCGCCGATTCTTTGTCAAAAAGGGCAGGGTAGGATTGGATCGAGTAGGTGTTGTTGCCGAGGTCGGAAATATTAAAACCGAATTTCTCAAGGATCGCCAAGACCTCTTGCAAGATCACGTTCTCTTCATGCGATAAACAGAGCGTGACAGGGAAGAGGAACAATTGCTGCGGTGTGTACTGTCCATTAAAATGCTCTTTGAGCTGTTCGAAAATAATACGTTCATGCGCGGCATGTTGATCGATGAGGAGCGCTCCTTCATTCGTTTCGCAGAGAATGTAGCTGCAATGGATCTGTCCCAGTATCTTGAGGACCCCGAACGGCTTTTCATCAGCTAAAATAAGCTCTGATTGAAAGGACAACGCGCCTTCCTCAGGTGTGGTCACGACTGTCTGCTGTTCATTATCCTGTGCGGCGGCAAAGTCAGCGCCGGGTTCTTTGACGGGGAAGGCAGATGCTTTTTGCTTGAGGCTGTATTCGATCTTTTGCTCGACAGGAGAAAAATCCCCGGAACGTGATCCGGGTTCGAGTTTCTCACGAACGGCGCGGTACAGCATTTCCTGGAGTATCCGTTCGCCTTCGATCTTGACCTCGCGTTTTTGCGGATGAATATTAACGTCGAGCCTGAGCGGGTCGACCTTAATGAATAAAACGGCGCAGGGGTAGGTGCCATGGATCAAATGTCCGTGGTACGCTTCCTGCAGCGAAAAGCTCATGCGCGGATAACGCACAAAGCGTTTATTGACAAAAAAGTATTGCTTGCTCTTGTTGGTCTTGTGTAACTCGGGTTTTGAGGCGAAGCCGCGTATCGTGTACTCGCCCTTGGTGGTTTCGATCGGTACAAGGCCGGAGAATTCCTTGCCGAATATTTGCCGCACGCGTTCACTTTGGTTTCTCGTCCTAGGATAATTGAACACCACTTTATCGGAATCCTTGAATTCGAATCCCACGTCCGGATTGGCCAATGCCAGTGCGACAATAGTATCAGCTACGACAGCTTTTTCGTAGCGTTCGGAGCGGAGGAACTTTCGACGTGCAGGAGTGTTGAAGAAAAGGTCACGGACTTCGATCACCGTTCCCGGTGAAATAGACGTGGTCTTGCTTTGCAATACCGCACCGCCATGGACCTCGAGCTCGACACCGCTCAGGCTCTCGGACTCGCGGGACATGATCGTAAAACGCGAGATAGCCGCAATGCTCGGCAATGCTTCACCGCGGAAACCGAACGAATCGATCGACTCAAGATCGTCGATGTCCGTGATCTTGCTCGTTGCATACCGTTTACATGCAAGGTCAACATCATCGGCGCTCATTCCAGAACCGTTATCGCTTACGCGAATAAGTTGCACGCCTCCGGCAACGATCTTGACTTCAATGCGTGTCGCGCCTGCATCAAGCGAATTCTCGACGAGTTCCTTAATGACCGACGCAGGGTTCTCGACCACCTCACCGGCTGCGATCTTATTGGCTGTTATTTCATTGAGTACGTGTATCTTGTTCATGGTTATTTCGGGGGACACACACTAAAAGTGTGTGTCCCCAATTGTTTTGTTTATGTCATCCCCGCGAAAGCGGGGATCTAAATACTATTACTTAGATCCCGGATAGGCCTACGGCCTTCCGGGACGACAGCGAGGGGATGTTGGTGTCAGGCACGTGTCTGACACCAATTATGCATTGATATTATTTTTTACATCTTTTGTCAAACGATGCAGAATATTCAACGCTTCCAGTGGTGTAATGGCATTCGCATCGATCTGGCGCAATTCTTTCAGCGCGGGATGATCCTCCTGAACGCTTTGGAAAAGCGGCAGGGTAGAGATATCCTGCTTAATGCGCTTTGTCGTGCGTTGATGAATCCGCTCGGCCATCTCTTCCTTGTCATGCTTTTCCTGTTCAATGAAGGTCAAGACCTCTTTGGCGCGTTCGGTGACCTTGCGTGGCAGGCCTGCGAGTTCGGCAACGTGGATGCCGTAACTTTTATCTGCAGCACCCGGAACGATCTTACGTAAGAATACGATCCCGTTCTTGTCGTCTTTAACTGCCGCGTTAAAATTCTTGATCCGTCCGAAGTAGTTCTCAAGTTCGGAAAGTTCATGGTAATGGGTCGCGAACAAAACTTTCGGGGTTTTTTGTTGTTCGGCAAAGAACTCGCAGATCGCCCAGGCGATACTGACACCATCAAAGGTCGATGTCCCACGACCGACCTCGTCCATGATGATCAAACTTTTCGAGGTGGCATTGTTAAGGATATTCGCGGTCTCGATCATCTCGACCATGAAGGTGCTCTCGCCGACCGAGAGATTATCCGAAGCACCGATGCGGGTAAATATCTTGTCAACAAGTCCGATCTCAGCCTGCGCAGCCGGGACGAAGGAGCCCATTTGGGCGAGGATCACGATGAGCGCATTTTGCCGCAAGTACGTTGATTTGCCGGACATGTTCGGCCCGGTGATAACGAGCAGCGAGCGATCTTCGCTATTAAAGACAACATCATTTTCAACGAACGCATTACCGGGCAAGGTTTTTTCCACTACCGGATGACGTCCGCCTTTGATCGTACAATCATAATTGTCGGTTAAGGTCGGACGTGCGTAATCGTTCTCAAGCGCACTCTGTGCGAGAGATGTCAACGCGTCAAGGCGTGCGATCGCAGCGGAGACGACCTGCAAACCCGTTGCAACCGCGAGCACCTCGGCACGTAAACCTTCAAAGAGTTCTATCTCAAGACGGACGGCGTGTTCATCCGCACCCAATATTTTTTCTTCGTATTCTTTTAACTGCGGGATCGTGAACCGTTCGGCATTAACGAGCGTTTGCTTACGCTCATAATCGGCCGGGGCCATTGCCAAATTCGCTTTTGAGATCTCGATGTAATAGCCGAAGACTTTATTGAATTTTATCTTAAGCGACTTGATGCCGGTCCGCTTAATTTCTTTGCTCTGTAGTTCTGCGATCCAGGTACGCGCCTGGAGTGAGATCGATTTAAGATCATCAAGCTTTGCATTAAATCCCTTTTTGATAAAACCTCCGTTGCGTGTGATCACAGGCGGTGTTTCAATAATGCTGCGCTCAAGCAGATCGACCAGCTCATCAAACGGCGTCATTGTCACATCGAGTTCGAGCAGGTCTTTGGTAGTTGTATCCTTTAATGTTTCTTTCAAAAGCGGGACTTGCCTGAGAGATTCCTTAAGCGATACAAGATCGCGCGGATTAGAAATGCCGCAGGTAAGGCGGCTCAGGATCCGTTCAATGTCGCGCACGTATTTTAAAAGACTTTGCAAACGGGAAATGAGGGAAGGTGGATCGGTCAATGCAGAAATAACATTGAGCCTGCGATCGATCTCAGTAATGTTCAAGAGCGGTTCACGCAGCCATTTTGCAAGCAGGCGATTGCCCATCGTTGTTTTCGTCTTGTTGATGATCTCGAAAAGGGAATGGCCTTTTAACTGTCGGTTTTGATTAGGGAACAGGCCAAGATTTTCGATCGTGGCACGGTCCAAAGAAAGATGCGCCTGTTTATTGATCGGCCGTGGCGGTTTGAGATGCCGAAGGTCCTTGAATAAATGTTCGCGCAAATAATAAATAAGGGCACCGGCGGCTTGGATGCCGGTAACGTACTGCGCGAGTCCCAGCCCCTGCAGAGAGAAAAGGGCAAAGGTCCCGGTCAGCAATTCTTTGGCGTGCTCAAGGTCAAAGACCCACGCATCGTAACTCGTCGTACTCATGCTCGGGTTCTTATCGCACAATGATCTTACACTAGGTAAGGACAGTACTGATTCGGTACAGATCAGTTCTTTTGGCTGAATAAGCGCGAGTTGATTGAGCGCCGCTTGTTCCGTGCCTGTTTCAAAAACATAATATTCACCTGTTGCCAGATCAAGATAGGAGAGACCGATCCCATTCTTATCGGAGTAGTACGACGCGATGTATTGATTATCGAGCGAAGGCTGTGAATCATCCTCGAGATTTGTGCCGGGCGTGATGAGTTTAATGATCTCTCGTTTAACGATTCCTTTCGCGAGCGCGGGGTCTTCGACCTGTTCGCAGATCGCGACTTTGTGGCCGAGCTGCGTAAGACGATTGATGTAGCCTTGCGCGGAATGGTAAGGAACGCCGCACATGGGTATCGGATCGCCTTGGTTTTTGCCGCGTGCAGTCAACGTAATATCGAGCAGTTCTGCGCCCTTGATCGCATCGTCAAAGAACATCTCGTAAAAATCGCCCAAACGGAAAAACAAAAAGGCATCGGGATATGCCTTTTTAGTGGCGAGATATTGCTTCATCATTGGTGTGGTTGCAGTCATGGTTATTTATTTTCGCTGTGAGACCGTAGGGGCCATTGGCTCAATGGCCCTTTGTAATTGATATCGGTCTGTTGAGGCCAACAGACCCTACAAAATGTTTATGTGTTATTACTTCTGACTTCCACCCTTCCGCGGGGACGACAATAAAGGCTTCTGCGGTAAGGACAACAAAGGCCACAGATTTCCTAATTGTATACTAACAAAGGAGATATTACAAATACATAATTCCCACATCAAATGCTCATGCCGATTTTGTCTTTAAAATCGTAAGGCTATTATTTTCAATATGATGAAACTGCAATTAAAAGTAGCGTGAATTATTGCTCATACTATTGTAATAATAATAGATTATGGTACTATTTAGTTGACGTAGTGCTTTTACCTCAATATGTTACGTAGTCCGAACCAGTTACAATGAAAACATTAAAAAACTAATAGCGATAGTTTTATGTCTATTCGTGTTCCCAGGCCATGAAAATCTCAGAGTGTAGAAAGTATTTGGCGCAGATCCTGATCGTATTATTTATCCTCTCAGGGATAAGGACTGAGCCGGTCCATGCCTATTCAAGGCAACGATCATCTACCTTGCAAAACTACCTGCATGTGTCGGGCAATCATAATTCAGAACAATCATTACTAGCGACCGAAGTAATAGAAATGGTCAGAGGAAAAGATCTTGCCGCTCCGGCATTACGGGATGCAAAAAAACTGCCGGTAGATGTTTTTAACTTCGAATTATCGGTTGAAGAGCCGGGCATATTTAATGGTATTTTAAAAGAGCTCAAAGAAACAGCGAAGATCATTAATTTTCAACTGTACCGTCATAACGGAAAAGACATATTCAGCTTACGTCTGCAAGCTAAACACGAATGGGTGTTCGATGTACTGCGTGAGCATTTCAATAGCCCGGAGATCCAGTCAAGGCTTAATCTCAGGCTTATGGGACGCGATGAGAAGGTCAGTCAGAAGGACGGTACCGATCATTACATTTATCGCTACGAGACACGTGCTTATTTTTATCTTTCTCTTACTATTCCGTACAATACAGAAAATCTAATTTTATTAACAGATGCGATCGCCCGTAATGGGCTGAGTATTGTTTCATTTTTGTTCCCGGACTATGAAGATGAAGAGACGCCGACAGCGTTCCACATGGAACTCGCAATAGACAAGATCATGCTTAAAGATAAATTGTCCAAGGGGTCTGATACGATCAAGCATTTTAGATCCAGTATGAGCACATTCATAGAGACGCTGTGCAAAGACATCCATAGTAGTTGCGGGGATGAAATTATCGGGGAGGTAGTTGTTGCGTTGAACAAAACTATCGCCGAATATCTTATTAAAGAACTCCTTAAAGAACTGGTGGGCGAGCTAGGCAAATATGAAAAAGATTTTGTGGACGCCTTTAAATTAGTTGCAGAGAAGATCCCGGTCTTGCGGAAGGACCAACGTACGCCGTATGTAGTCCATCTCCTGAAGGCTGTAAAAATACTGGTCAATGAGTATGGTATTAAGGATAAACGGGCCATCATAGCGTTGTTGTTGCATGACGCGATCGAAGATAATGTCCTTAAGTTCAGCGAATTGCGCGCACAGGTCAAAGATCCGGTCGTTCTTTTGGCACTTGCCTTCATTACGCGTCATTATAAAGGTGATAAACGGTTTGGCCGTGAGATCGAATATTATGCAAATATGAGCAATGCTCAGGATCTCATACAAGCGCTTATTACATGTTCGCGGGACATTAAGGATCTAAAACCGGGCCTGAAGCTGCCGGCTTTTTATATGCTTGTCGAACGCAAGATGGGCACGCAAGCCCGGAGATTGATCGATACGATGTTTGAAGACGCAGATGAATATGAAATGATAGCATGGATAAATACCTTTGCCGATCTTGACGCCACTCCCGAAGACATTCACGCGTTCATTAATCTTGCAAAGCTCGCGGATCGCACCACGAACCTTCGGTCGCTTGACATAGGTGATGATACCTTTCACCGTAAGGGTATTTACGAAACGTTCAATACATTTATCCCATTTTATATCAACCAGCGGGGGATGAGGATAGGACAGTTCCCCGAACAATACCAGCCGCATTATGCCATGGCACGCGATACATTGTTTGCAGAGTTGATTCTACGAAGTTTGCGGTTTGGTTTTATGGGCAAAGATGGTTCGCTGTTGCGGCGTCATTACGATCTGTACATGAAAGAACAAAAAGAATATTTTTCAGATTCCTGGGGACAAGATGAGAGCATGCCGAGCGTACTTAGTTACGAGTTTTACGAACATATCTTACGCGGTTTTAATGTCGACAACCGCTTCATGAATGCTATCTATGGTGTGCAAAAGATGTACTCATTGTTACACGACAGTCGGTATCGAAAATTATATGATTATTTTGCACGTACCCCGACAAAAGCGCCATTTTTCCCGAATCGGATCAAATCATCGACTGTTGTATTCATATACCGCTTATATGATTATTATAAAAATCTCCCGGAAGTTTTTAGCGAATCGAATTATCGACAGTTTGCCGGCAAGGAATTTGTGCTGATGGGGGATGAATTGCTCACATCATTAGCAGAACTATCAAAAAAAGAAGTGGTGCGGAATTACCTTATCGATGAGATCGCAAGCAAATTCCTCACATTTTATAATAATAATGAAGCACAATATTCTTCACAGTCTGATATGGTATTCACGCGATGGGTTATGGACAATATCTATTCAGTGATACGATGGCACATGAAGAAATTGCGATTATGGGAAGGCCAGCTGGTGTTGAATATATTCCAAGAAGTGTTCAAGGAATGTTCGAAAGATTTTACCGGGCGTCAATTCGAAGAAGTG
>JAFGJY010000077.1 GCA_016928875.1 Candidatus Omnitrophota bacterium
AATATCGAAAAAGCGCTCGAACTTGCCGAAACAAACAGGATCTCTCTTATCTTTCTCGACAACAATCTCTTAAGCAATGTAAAAGGCGTGGAATACATACCACGGTTCAAACAAATAAACCCCGCATGCAAAGTCTATATGTTAAGCGCCAATTCTAAACCTGAAGTCCGCCAACGCGCGCACTTGCTCGGCGCTGATGGCTTTATCGCGAAACCCTTCGATTTCGAAGCATTTGACAAAGTTCTTGAAAACATCACTCATAAAGAATAGGAGCCCTATTACCATGAAAACGAAAAATGTTCTCGTCCTGATCGTCTTAAGCTTTTTCGTACTGCAACAACCGGCATTTGCGGTCAATGGATCAAAGCTTATCGGTGTTGGCGCTGTCTCCCCCGCGATGGGAGGTACCGGCGCCGTTGAACCACAAGATACCGCGGGCATCATGATCAACCCGGCAACCGTCACGAAAATGGGTAAACGTATCGACGGAGCTGTCGAATTCGCGATGATCGATGCCTATATGGACACCAGCCAGGCCGCGCTCGTTAATTTTCGCAATACGGCAGGCGTGAAAAAAAGCAAAGACGGACACATCTGGCTGCCGTATTTCGGTTTTTCAAACCGCCTCGGTGATTCGGACTGGTACTACGGATTTGCTTCTGGTATCGTCTCCGGGCTCAAGGTCGATTATAAAACATCACGCCTTTCTCAACTGGTAACGAACAATGATTTCGATAAGCACATCGAATCGTATTCTATGGAATTCGTCCCGACCGTGGCGTACAAGCCGATCGAAAAATTATCGCTTGGAGTCTCGGGGGTCACTACCCTGAATTATCTTAAAGGAGACATTACCACCGCTTCATTCACTGAAACAGAAGGCCGCAACCACGGGGATCTGAACCTCGGGATAGGCTTTAATGTAGGAGCGGTCTACGACATTTGTGAATATGCGTCTGTCGCGTTCTCATTCAAAAGCCGCCGTTGGAACGACGAAAATCATAAATATGACGACGTTGCCAAGCAGATCGATGGTGCCCCGGAATATATATTTGGCCTTGCCTTGAAACCGATCGATAATCTTCTTATCGAATCCAATGCCAAGTTCATCGACTGGACAAATATCCCGATCTTACGCAAAGGCCCTGCCAATCACGGTTATGGGTGGACCAGTCAGTGGGTTTTCTCGGTTGGTGCGCAATATACGATGTTCGAACGATTGAAACTGCGTTTAGGATATAACTACGGGCAATCTCCGATCAGAAACAACGTGGTCTACGCCAATGCCCTTCTCTCCCTTATATCAGAACACCACCTCGGCGTAGGATTGGGGTATCAGATCACTGACCGTTTTTCGGTCGATGCAGGATGGGTACACACATTCAAGAACGATCTCACAGAAACCGGGCTCGGGGATGCCTATAGCGTCAATGGTAAAGGGTCTTATATATCGCTCGCCGTCGACTCGTTCTTGCTGGGTTTTAGTTATCATTTTGATTGAGATTTGACATCGTTGTGAAAGGAGTCACTGTTGATGGTCAATAAGACGAACGTTCTCACAATTGCACAGCTCAAGGACGAGATCGCGTCCTTCTCTCAGTTCATTCGCACGATCACCATGAACAATATGATCGCCTTTGAACATGAGTTCCATAAGCGTTTGAACCGGATCAACTCCATGAGCGAACTCTATCCCGAGATGCGGGCAGAACTCATGAAATATTTTTATGATGTCTGTGGTGACGTCCTTGATAAAAGCCATATGATCAATAAAAGTAAGCACAAGCCCCTTGGCTATGCCGGCGATTTTATGACCATAGACAACATCTATACCCAGAAGAACGGTTCAACGGGTATTGGCAAAGTATGGGATGATTTCTATCACAGACAAGTAGCGCCCCGTTCCGTACGGAACCGCAAGAGTTTCTTTACCTATGTTTTTAACGAATTATGTTATCGGAAACAACGTCCTATATCGGTCCTTGATATTGCCTGTGGACCATGCCGCGACGTAGATGAAACATTAAAAAATGCAGGCATAAAAGCCTATGGTAGTTATTTTCATTGTATTGATATGGACGAACGTGCTATTAGCTATGCGCAAGATATGGTAAAAGGTCACACCGCCATGATCACTTTTAAATGGGAAGTAATAAATGCCTTCAAATTGCGAACACATGAACACTATGATCTAGTGTGGTCGGCGGGGCTGTTTGATTACTTGAATGACCGTTTGGCAACGGCGCTTATTCACAGGATGTGGAAATGGACCAAAGAAGGCGGCCGTCTCATCGTTGGTAATTTTCATCCGCGGAATAAAAGCCGCAATTTTATGGAATGGTGCGGAGAGTGGTTCTTGATCCATCGCACAGAAGAAGATATAAAGCGGATATTCATGGATGCCGGTGTCCCCGAAAACAAATTTGACGTAGACCGTGAGCCTCTCGGGGCATGTATTTTTGGAATTGCCTATAAATAATCAAAATTGGCAAACGCTATTATCAGCATAATAATTAATACGATTTTTTCATATTATAAAACATTCACGCAACATGCACGTAGAAGTGAAAATATCAACAAAAACCGTTGTGATGTGCTTTACGTATCGGCAATAGGGATTGGTGATGGTTATTTATTTTTTGTATCCCCCTTATCATTCTGGTAGAAGAGGATACGCAAAATAAACAATTAAAGCCCCGATACATCCCAATATTAGAATATCTCTTGTTTTTAATGCATAGGTTTTATGTAATGTTATTCGGGCAATATTAATAACGACACTTATACCAAGCATCCAAAACAATTCTACTAAATTACTTAATGATTTAGATTTAATGTTAAGCAATAGCAACACGAACCAAATCAATATGGGCATTAATGAAATTATGATATATTGATAAAGTCTGCAGGGAAATTTCTGTCGTGCTACTACGCATAAAAGACCATTCAAACCCAAACTGGCAACTGCTACTACAACAAGTAATATCATCATTTAATATGTTCTTTCACTTTATCTGCTATTCCCCGCCAAAAATATCAACAAGAAAACCGTTGTGATGTGCCTTATGTATCGGCAATAGGGATTGGTGATGGTTAACTCACTTTTTTACGTAATAAACTAAATCTAGAAACATTAATTATCATCGCAACGAAAGTGGCTGTAAACACAACGTCTAAAACAATAACAAACTCCCCCCCGATAAAAAATATAATCCCCCCTAAAACTAAAGAACCAATTATCCACTGTGAAATTGTTTTAGTCATAAATTTCTTTAAAGCATCCTTTGCCTCATCAGTGGCTAAAACTTTAATCGAAACATATTTTATCCAAAAGTAATTCCACACTGATATAATAAACAATATTAAAAGGGGTTTAAATAAGAACAAACTGACTTTTAGTAGCATTACTTCCCTCCTTGTTTTAGGTCATCGACTATACTTCTAACAGCATAATCCATACTTTCAAGAAATGTTTTCGTAAACCCAATGAAATCATCTTTATTTGCTGTTAATAAATTGGCTATTTTGGCAGCCTCAGGCTGATTTAGCCCATCACCAACCACCAAATCAAAGAATGTATTTACCTTAGGTCCATCATTCAGAGAACTAACAATTTCTGCTAAACTCAAGACCGTATTTGTAAAAGACAAGAATGCTGCAGGCATATTCAAAGACTTAACTGACATGTATGTTGCCGCAGCCGAAACAGCCATTTCGGCTCCTGCTTCTAATGCTCTCTTATTATCACTGTAATAATACATTGAGATAACACCACCAAGCCCCAAGGGAATCCATGATTTCTTTTCTCGACAGTAGCCCCATTTATCTACTAAATTCACCGGATTATTGCCGACATACCAGGACACTTTTGCAGAGCTTCAAAGAACGATGTAACCTACTTCAAAACGCAAAAAGACGGTCGTGTGGGAGCCGTATTTTTTTTCGTTTGAGTGTGTTGTGTTAGGTTAGCGTCACATAGTCGCATATCATTCCAACATTAACTTACTGTCTGTCACAACAATAGTATCATTGAAATCCATGCCACTTGTAACATACCCGATTTCATCGGAAAGCACTGAACTGTCATCAAATATTACCTTTACGGTATAATGGGAATCTGCTTTTACTTCATAATTTACTTCTTTAGAAGCACCTCGTGAAATGTCTTCAAGTTTATAGTTTTGCTTACATACTTCAATTGTAACTTTTTGTATATTTTTTGATGAAACATTTTTAATAGTCACATTGCCATCATATGAATTAAAACACCCCGCTATGCAAAAACAAATTGATAAAAAAGTGAATATTTTAATATTCTTTAATATGGCCATGAATCATTACCTCCTGGATTACTTACTAAATTATCAACATCAATAGAACGATTTTCTTGTGCAGCCCTACGACCTTCTGCATTATTATGCAAATCCATTCGCATTTCATTTATAGGCTGCCCTTGTATCATATTTTCGATTTCATGCCCAACTCCAACAACATATGCGGTCAACTGATTAATTTCTGCCGCCATTTGCCGACTCCATTCCGCATGTCGCAGCGCATCACCAATATCATTATGAGTGTTAAATTCCTTTAAAAGCCGTCTAGCTATTTCACGAGCCGTAGCCAAATCAATCCGATTATCATGGAGCAAATCTTGTATTTTTTCTAGTAGACTTTTATCATCCGTATCTTCCTTACACAACCCCCACGGATCAACAAAATTAACTGGTGAGTTGCCGACATAGGCGTACAGATTGGGACCGTCTATCATGCCCATTGGATCTTTGGTGATCCAGCGGCCAATACTAGGATCGTAATAGCGTGCTCCAAAGTATACAAGACCCGTTACTGCACTCGTTTCTTTAGTCGCGAACTCATACGGATTATTTTCCGTATTGTTGTTCTCGGTCGAAAGATCATTACCGAACGCATCATACGCATAGGCACCCGCACCGCCAGCGTTCTTATTCGATAACTTAACTACATTCCCCACCCCATCATAATGATAATAAAGCTTCTTGTATTTCAGTTTCCCTTTATCATTTATGAACGAAGCCGTGCGGCTGATGACACTCCCGATACCGCCGCCGTAGCCGATACCGCGCACGGTCTGGGCGCTCAGCACACCTGCTGCGTCACGTTCGATCACCGGCACAAGGCCATCGTAATAATAGTGGGTCTCGATACCGGCTTCGAGTGCATAGATACGCTTACCCGTACCATCGTATTGGTACTGGATCCCCGCTTCCGCGGGGACGACATTA
>JAFGJY010000078.1 GCA_016928875.1 Candidatus Omnitrophota bacterium
ATCGACCACATCTTTTATATAAATAAAATCTCGCTTTTGCTCGCCATCGTCGTATTCCGGTTTGTACGATTTAAAAAGCTTGAGCTTACCGGTTTCAGTTATCTGATCGAACGCCTTACAGATGATACTGCGCATATCGCCTTTGTGGTATTCGTTCGGCCCGAACACATTGAAATACTTGAAGCCAACCACCTTATTCAGCAAGTCGTTCCTTAAAAGCCATAGATCGAACATATGTTTCGAGAACCCGTACATGTTCAGCGGCCGTAATGTTTCAAGTTTTGATTCGTCATCATTGTACCCCTCGCTGCCGTCACCATAGGTCGCTGCCGAACTGGCATAACAAAAGTATATGTCATTAGCGAATGCATATTCCGCCAATTTTTTGCTGTATTCGTAATTATTCCTGAGCAAGAACGACGCATCACTTTCGGTGGTCGAACTGCACGCACCGATATGGTATATTTCGGTAATACCGTGCGGTGCGTTCTTCGCGCTCAAACGGGCAAGAAAATCGTCCTTTTCCATATAATCAAGGAACTTTTTCCCGCGGAGGTTCTTCCATTTTTCATCCGTATCAAGATGATCGATTACTAATATGTCTGTAATTCCTTCTTGGTTGAGCTTCCAAATAAAGCAACTTCCTATAAAGCCAGCCCCGCCGGTCACGACGATCATACGACCCTCCTTCTATAGCTAATTACCATAAATAAGGTATATATTATACTAAATATATCTAGTAATGCATCCCTTTATCTGAGCTGAAAAAGTGTTAAGTGTAACAATGAAAAGAGGTTGGTGCAAGAGAAAAAGGGGTGTTCAGGCTGTCGTAAGGTTTTGAAGAAATACGTAATACATTTGATGATATACGGTTATCATTATTATGCAACTAATGCTCGTGATCACGTCACATAAGTGCATTATACTATTTTTTTGGCAAGAACCATCATTTTAAGGGGCTCACCATACGAAGCACACCATTCCCCTACCCATAGCACCGCATAATCATCTCTATGTTCATAAATAAGATCTGCCGCAGCGGTTTCAAATTTGTTACGCGCTCCTATTAATGCTTGGGCATAGATCGAATTATCGTTGAATATGAGATAGTCAGCAGACATTAGCATTTCTTCTAATGGCCACCACGGCGATGAATTAACGATAAGGGATGGGTTTGCATGCCGCAAAAAATATTCGAATTCCACAGAACGTGTTAGATCTGCAAAGGGATCGTTCAATATCAACACGTTCTTATTTGCCCCCTCAATGTGCCGTGCCATTGACCTTACTTGTGCCCGCGTATTTGAGCTTCTGGGTAATTCTATCCATATTTCAGATCGATCGTTGCCACGTATTCTGTTGACAAAATTCGTACGTATCCACGAATATATAGGTTTGGGGCCAAATGACATAACGACCGTTTGCACGCTACCAATAATAAATATACTGACAAGCACTATTCGCCTCGTTCTCCGCTCTGCAAGACCACAGATGCAATAGGCAACCAGGATCGCATATCCAAAATAAATGGGGTATAAATAACGCGCATTTTTAGCAGAAATAAGCGTAAAAACCAGATAGGTACTTATCGATACCCAAAAAATGCCCCTTATCGGTACTGTAGCATATTTTCTGAACACATAGTAAAGCGACCAAACAGCGAGCAGGAAATAAAATGGGAACATCGCAAGCACCATGGTCCGCCCATAAAAAAATACGTGCCGGGCAATAAAGCCTAAAGACGGTGATTCGCCAGCATAAAAAAAAGTCAGATGAGTCCATAAAATATGCAATAATTCTTTTACCCTACCTTCCCACCAAATGTATGTTATGAATAAAACTACGAAGCAGCTGATCACGGACAAAATAATGAGGTTACCCTCTCTTAGCTTTTTTTGCCTCAATGCAAAGAAGAAGAAAACACTCATAGAAGGCACAATAAAGAACACGAACTGGCCTTTAATAAGTATGCCAATGATACAAAAGACCGCTAGTAAGAGCGTATAACGTATCTTTTGAAAATACTCTGTTTTCAAAAGGATCAGGAACGAGCAAGCAAAAAAGGCCATCAGCGGATAATCCAGACCATAATAACGCACGATGCCTGTGATCTCAGGAGACGTTGAAAGGATGAATGCCGCAAGAAAGCCAATGAACCCATTCGCACACAGGGCCCCTACGGCATACGTAGAAAATAACAACATCAATAAATAAAAACTATTGGCAAGAAACGGTAATGTCCAATGATCCCCGAAGATCAATTTTTGAATAATAGTGATAAGATAAACAAAGCCGGGAAATTGTGAATGTGAATACGGTGAGCGAAAAAACAAATAAAGAACATCTTTTATTTTCGCCTCTAGAGGCTCGGTTAACGCTAAGATGGCCTTTGTCTCAGCATATAATCGTTCTTGCCTTGTCAAGTGCTCAAATACGTCAAACCCCATAAAATCTTCATTGTGCATGATCCATATCATGTTCAAACAAATATGGACCACACACAAGACTCCGGTCGCATACAACCATAGGTGCTTTTTCATATGGGGGTTTGTGATCATTCTACACATTCTTCCTGTGATAATATTTTTTACAAGGCATTCTCATAATAAAGCAGCAGCCTTTGTCCCCTCCAGTTATCCCGATCGATATTACGTGATTTTCTTAAGAATTCCTCGCTCGTCTGATGATCGTGGCAATTAAGATACACCAAGGCTAGTCCTAACAATGCTCCTGCTGTGGTAGGCTCAATCGTCAGTGCTCGTTCAAAAGAATCTTGGGCTTTCTCGATCTTATCCAATGCAAGCCAACACCAGCCTAGCCCTTCATAAGCCGAAGGGTTCCCTTGCTGAAGGCTGATCAACCTATCAAAGGTAATGATCGCTTTCTGATAGCGCCCCTGATATCGATAAAACCATCCCAAAACATTCAGCATTTCATTATCTTGTGGCTCGATAGCAAGCTGTTTTTTTATAGGCACCTCATAGTTGCTTATACTAGCCGGTAGTTTATCCCAGCGTTCGCGATCACTTTCCAGATCACTGACCTGATGTTCGAATGCGATCAATAATACTTCTTTCGCTTGCTGGTACTGTTTCTGCTCCATAAAACAAGCATTCAAACCTAAGTATGCGCTGCTCTTTTGAGCATTGATCGTTATCGCCGTATTGAACGCATTTTCCGCATTCTTAAGATCTTTTTTCCTGCGATAACATTCGCCAAGACCGATATAAGCTTCGTATTGTTCCGGTGCGACCTGCTGTACCTTCATATAGTGCTCTATGGCAGCATCATAATACCCCAGCGCATTGTAACATTCAGCCAACCTCATAAGAAAACCGCTGTTTTGTTTCAGTTGTATTTCACCAATGCATCCATACATTTTCAAAGCCTTCTTGAACTTTCCCCGGATACGATAAAGATCGCCAAGGGCCAGGTACGCCTGATATTGTTCTGGATCAAGATCGATCGATCTTTTGAACATTTTTTCCGCCTGTTTGAACTGAACGTGATCACGGTAATAAAGTCCCAACGCAAAATAAGCCCAGTCAGACCTTGGATCAAGCTCAAGTACTCTCCTTGAGATCTTTTCCATTTCCTCATAAACACCCTCATGTTGAGAACAATGCCAAAGCCCGATCAGCGTTTCGATACTGCTTGGGGCACGTGCGATCGCTTTCTTAAAAACGCCTTTTGCTTGAGCAAAATCCTTCCGGTCAAGATAACACCATCCCAGGCCATTACGAGCTCGTGTGTTCGTGGGATCGATCGTAAGTACCCGTTCATACATCGCTATTCCCTCATCATATCGCCCTGCCGTTCGATAATGATCGCCAAGGTCCAGGCACGCTTGGATCTTTTGCGGA
>JAFGJY010000079.1 GCA_016928875.1 Candidatus Omnitrophota bacterium
CGCGAGACCATAGTAAAACGGCGCAAGGTCATTCGGCTTCTCTGTGACATAGGCATAGACATGAAGCCGTCTGATGTAAATACATTATTCCAAACAGACGATAAAAACAATCCCGTATTCAATATCCTCCACATGAGAACTGATGAGCTCACGCGGTTTAAGAACGTGATCAATGATATGATACACAATGAAGGTATCCCGCTGACTCAGGCCATCAAAAAAGACATGGAAACAGGGGGTCTCAATGTACGATATCCCGTAATGAAAAGCCATCTTGATGCGTTAAAAGCCAAAGATAATCAGAAACCGGAACAACCGGAGGCACGCAACGATGAGCCGCGTGTAAAAACAGAGCGTACGCATCAGAATGGTGTGAAAACCATAGTAAGGCCGTTACCCGGTATGATAAAGCAACCATCAATAAACCAGAGCAAGACGGGAGATAGGCCACATGAGAAGGCCAGATCGGAAGCACCTGCTCCCGTGATCAAAAAACCGCCTGCGGCTACGGCGAGGTATCCTCATGGTGTCGATACGCAAAAACCATTGCTGAAGAGGCCTGATGCGGAAGCCGAACCTAGTCCTGAATATAGAGCTGAAAAAGATTGGAAGAAGCTCATCATGCAATTTCCGTTTAAAAATGGCGCGCGAGAGACGGTTGTTTTCGCGATCATGCAGGCAGAAGAGGAAGAATGGGTGCGCAAGCGCGAAGATAAGAACCAGGCTATAATAGAGATCAAAGAGTTGTTGTCCCGTGCAGAAAAGGCGTTGCCGGGCGAGGGGAATATACTCTCTGGCATTTGGTATGAGTTGTATTTCAAGTGTGTGAGCTTTTATCAGAATGAAGGGAAAACGGACCTTACTATCGATGATCTTGATGAGATCAATAATGAACTGCGTTTTATTTTTGCCTACCATAAATGGTTCAGGCAGGCTGCGCAACACAATATTAAGAAGATCGTCAATGGAGTAGCGGAGAACCGATCGCCCCAGATATTGCGCTATTCATTATTAGAGCTTTCAGCGGAAAAGAACCTTGAGCCCAATCCGGTCTTTATATTGAGCGATGAAGAGGTGCACGCAATGGCGCATAATTATGAAACAAGCGGGCGCATGGTCGTGCTGGGCATTTGGGAGGAACTTAAAAGAGGCGTTTATTACAAACATGAAATAAAGGATAATGTTCTTGATGGTAAAGGGTCAGAGTATCATAAGAAGTTCGAACCTATGTATGAGCGATTGTATGCTAAAGCCCGTGAGAAAAGGGATGAAGAGATAAATGCCATGGATACATTTCAAAAACTTCTTACGGTCGAGCTTGGCGCAGATGAAGTTGAGCGCCGCGATACAGGATCGGTCATACGTGAGATATTTATTGTGAAAGCAGCGTAATTATACATTATTAAATGAAGTCAAGAACATTATTGTCCACTATGAAAAAGAACCTCAAACTAATTACATTTACATTCATTTTATTTAATTTCAGTGTGATATCCGTATCGTTTTCCGGCACGAATGTCCGCGAGATGCAATTTGATCTTTTATGTAAGCCTCATAATAAAAAGGTTCACACTGCCACTATTTCAAGCCATATATCTCCTTTAGGAAATGCGGATCTGCTTAAGAAATATCTAGCGGTTTCGGATTCTGATCACATAACTGAAGAAAAAATAATATTATATCGTTTAGTTAAATCGTGGATGGACCAACTACCGCTTCAGCAGGTGGAAAAAGTGCTTATAGGTGGGGAAAATATAGAGCCGTTTGGATATTATATACGAAAAGAAGGGTTATCATTTGCTCACGGGATCAGAGGTTTAATGAGGCTCAGGGCCAAGGCTGTGAGAAAAAGGTCCGACAGTAGTAAATACAGGGAACGAGGGGATTATTTTACATGGTTTATAAAAATGATTCGTGATGTCGATGTTAATAATCTCATAGCAAGCAGCTTAGCGAAGCATCTTGAATATATCAGAGATTGTGAATGGAGTGTTTCTGATAAAAATACACTTTTCGATTATCTTGGGCATTTGATCGAAGATGTTTCATATCAAAAAAATGGTTCTATTGTTGGAAAGCAATATCTTTTGGAGCGATACAAAAGGTCGAGTATAGGTAGTACTCAGTATTTTACGAATGTCGCACAGCAGTTATACATCCCACAAGGTGCGCGAGACAAGTATGCGAGTAATGGTACTGTACGTGATTTTCCTGGTTATACGATAGTTAATTGGTTTGATACAAAAGCCAAATATCATAGTAAACTTACCATCGTTGCACGCGAGCTTGAGGGACACATAAAGGCAAAGGGATTAACCGATTTATTCAGCTTTTTGCCGCCTGAAACGTACCATATAACACTTTATGATCTCGTGACATGGCCGAATAACGATCAGATAAATGAAATACCGAAAGGCGTACAAGAAGTTTATGATGAGTTAAAAGACAAGCTCCAACAAGTAGAAATGGAGATCAAGGGGATCTCTATAAGTGCGGGATCTTCAATAGTGGCATGGTGTTATCCTAAGGACGAGGAAGGGCTCGAAGTATTATATTTATTACGAGAACGTTTACGTGAGAAATTGCTACCAGTTATAGGTGGAAACACGCTTGCTGATGCTGAAGCGCTTGTCGGACATGTAACATTAGCGTATATAACGAACGATATCCCTGTTGATAAGTATGCTGCATTAAAAAAGATCTTAGATGGATATAGTGAATATTTTATTGCAGATTTTACGATTGGGAACGCGGATCTGCGATGGTTCCACAATATGGAAAAATGGGATGATCCGATCTCGACGCTCACTTTTAATAATGCAAAAAAGACGTCTTTTGATCTAGCACTCTTGTCAAAATTAGATGTATTGTTGGAGAAAGATCGATTTGGTGTCTTTTCGGTTGATCAAAAGGGGGTTGCAAAAGCAAATATTGGCCCAAAAGAAAAAGTTTTGGTGGATCCGATAACCCGTACGATCATTTATCGAGGGGCAGCAGCAGTTAATTTCCTTAATGCGACAAATTACTTTGCGAATGAGACGCAGATCATAGTATTCTCGAATTCAATAGTTGAGGTTGATGTTGGTAATGAACAATACAACGTTCGAAAACCTTCTTCTGTTTTTATAAATGCAAATACTGCTGCGCATGCTAGAATACGACAGGGAGATGCAATAGTGATAACTACTGAAAAGGCGCCGGAGTGGTATGATTTCTATGGGCCAGAGTCTAAAACTTATCGAAAATTGTTTAAAGATTTACGAGGATACAATAAAACGGGACTTGTGTGGGAACGTAAAGGAGTATTAGTGTATGAAAAGGAACGACGCAGAAGTTTATGGGCACCCGATGAGCCGTTAGCGTCACCGGCTGATTCTGTCACCTATGGAGGAAAGAATCAAAAGCCACCCATTGCATGCGGCATATTTTTTAATGCTGACGATTATTCTAAAAAAAAGCACATGCCGTTTAAAGAAATAAGACCAGCAGAATCTCTTCACCGTCATCCACGTGGAGCTGGTTCAGAGAGTCAAACAGAAATATATTTTATAGCAAAAGGCACGGCAGGTTTATTGTTTATTGAACGGGGGATACCACAATTACTTTTTCTGCGAGCAGGTGATATGGCGATCGTCGCTCCAGATACAATGCACGAAATATTGTTCGTTGGATCCGGTAGATATGAACATGTTGCGGTCCAAGTTCCTTCAACTTATCAATATGGGTATAAATTTCGGGAAAATATTTCTGATGTTATAAGAACAAGTTTTGGATTGAATGTCCTTGATAATCTGAACCGTGATGAAGTGCACAATGTATTTTTATTTTTATTGAATGAATTTAGAAATGATCATCGGCGGCTTTTCCCGTTGTATGAATGCATTGAACATGCTCCAAATGTGCACAGCCCTTTTGCTGCAACAGATATTCAGTATTCTGCTGAAGATCTGCTTATTGCTGCTTAGATAGTCGATTGAATATATCGCCATTAGATCAGTGAGAGAATCTATTCTGGCAATTTCTTTTTTGCCACAAAGAATTTTATGTAATACCTGAAGTAATAGCTATTTTTTAAACGAGGACCAATAATGAGATTCATGGCCACATTTTTTAGTGTTCTTCTTATGTTGCATACAAGTCTTGATTATTCTTATGCTACTTCTCAAGCTACATTCCTTGCATCTGATACCCTCGGTGCATTGTTCGATCAACACACTCTTTATAATACATTTGAAGAAAATACGAATGATGAGACACGTTCAAAGGATCGGGAAAGATCGTTTTTTAAGATCGATATGAAGGCAACACAACAAAAATGTGCAGGCATGGATGTGAAATTCAGGGTAAAAAGGACATATTATGTTCGTGTTCTACAGAAAAAAGTTTTGGGTATGATACACCAGGCATTCCCGAATATGGCTTTTCATAATTTCGGCGGGATTTTCTTTATTCTCGAAAATACGATACAACATGAATATCTCAATGAGCTACCCGCGGCGGTGAAGGTGCGGCTGAGGAGTGATGCCTTGTATGCGTATTGTGATATCTGGGGGCCTGGAGGGGAAGCACTTCCGGAGGTGATAGCCTCATCGCCCGAGGGTGCACTGCGCTGGATCACGGCACGGACATTGGCATCACCGTTACACACTGGCAGTGTTCATGGAGATTATAGAATAGGCCTCGCGCACATGTTCGATGCCTTTGAGGAAAGGGTCGCGGTAGCCTGGCATTATGATATATTTCGTGAGGGTGGGATCGGCACACACGATACGTATCCTCATATTACCACGATCCGTATTCCGCTCGATCCAGAAACGTTAGACCGGCATAATTACAATGTATATCTCCGATCGCTTGCCCTGAGATCCGCCTAAAGCTTATCCTAAGTTATTTCATATCAAGTTGTTAAAAAAAATCTGTTTTTTTGTGTGATTAATTATTTAAATCTCTCCGTTTTTTGACGATACACATAATTAGTATTATACTATTTAAGGACAGATCGTATACGGGACGGAGGGGTGCTTTTTTATGCAGGTCGTTACATTTCATATTCATCTTACCAATGAGAACAAACGTAATCCGGAGGTCATCGATATACTGGTGCGTGAATCCGGAAACTCAAAAGAACAAATGATCGAATTCCTTAAAACACATGATACGATCTCGGTGCCCGATATGCGGTTTGACTATGCGCAGAAATTGGTCGAGGAATTCGCGCGGGTCGGCGTGGTTGCGAATTATGGAGGCGTACAGGAGGTGCAACTTGTAAAGCCCGGAGGTGATGGGTGGTTTTGCAAGCCGAGCTGGAGTTGGGGTGCGTTTTTCTTTACCTATCTATGGTATGCGTTCAAGGGATTATGGGTCAAGCTTTCGGTGTATATCATGATCAATTGGGCATTGCATACTTTATTGATCCCTGATCTCCTGCAGCCCTTCACACAACTCGGATTTTGGTTGTATCTCGCGATGTATGCCAAACACGATCTTTATTTAAAACGCGAATGCGACGAGCGGCTATGGCTGCGTTTTCCATTCAGGAAATTTAAAAAACTCTACATAATATGTTTGATCGCATTTATTGTCGGTGCCGTGGCATTACCCGTTACAAAAAGCGTTAAAAGCGCGCACTATGGGTTCAGTTCAATAATGAATTTCGAGGAGACGACCCAGAAGGCGGTGCAGTTCAATGGATATACATTCAGGACCGTGCCTGGGACGTGGTGGAAATTCGTCGATCCGCCACCGGGCATGAATATCAATGCCGAACAGCGCAGCGGGAATTTTACGCAGACCTTAAAATACGAATCGAATAAGCATACGGTGATGATGGCGACGATGTGTTCGACAAAGCCGATGTCAGGTATGGATAATACAACGCTCGGTGTGGCGGCAGTTGAGCTCTTACCGGGCAAAGGTGGCGGTGCGGTCGATGATCAGGCCACGATCGATGCTGCGGTCAAGCAGTTCGCCGCCAATATACCGTTTTTCTTGGGGTTCCTCAAGAAGTTCTTTACCGTTGAATACTCGGAAGCCGCGTATAAAGAGATCGCAGGGTATAAATGGGGCCGCGTTTCGCTCAGGCGGCAGATCACGATCGCCGGTAAGGTTGGTGAAAGCATTGCTGATGTGTATTGGACAACGTTACAAGGAGACCTGTTGGTCGTGTACACTGATGCGTTCCCTGAATACGTAGGAAGCGTGCGTGATGAAGCAGAGCGCATGATCGATTCATTGGCTGCATATGATCCGAATGCCGTTACTATGCTGGATGTTTCGGTCAAGCCTGCGAGCACCATTAGTTCATACGCGGGTGGGCAGATGATACCGGGAGCGGCAACGGTCGACCAGAGTCACACGATCGCACAGTTTACCACAGTGCGCGCCGCGGTACGAGCAGGTGAGAATTATCTTAGAGCGGGGGATCGTGCAAGTGCGCAGAAATGCCTTGATAAAGCGATCACGTTAGTACACAGCGAGGCTGATTACGAAGAGATGGAAGAATTTGCGCGCACAATGGCGCAGTGATCATAATAGAGGTTCCAGGTTTTACGTTAAACATTTTGCGTCGTCCCGGAAAGCCGCCCTACTACGCTAAAGCTTCGAAGGGGTTTTGTCGCTTCGTAGCCTTGGCGAAGAAGGAAAGGCTTATCC
>JAFGJY010000080.1 GCA_016928875.1 Candidatus Omnitrophota bacterium
ATAACGTATTGTCTTCCGTTCCACGCCGGGAATGGCTCGCATGCCGATTATTTGAAAAAATAATTCTACGCTTTCCACTGATTCAACCGTACGGACTTCTTTCAGCTTGCGTGGCACAAAGTACCCCACGGCCAATCGTAAAACAGAGGAAATAATAAAGAGCGTAAGGATCGTCTGCCCGAGCGTTGCGGGTAACCATAATAAAAGATATCCACCCGTCAGCGCCCCCGTGCTTACCGCAAGCCCGTTGATCAAATTAAAATACGCTATGCATCGAACCCTTTTTTCAGGCATGACCGCATCATATATGAAATTAGAGATGCACAGATTATATCCCGCCCATACAAATCCTGAGAAGACCTGAATAATGATCAGATATATTGAATTTGAACTTATGAGCCATAGGGCGGGGATCAATCCAATGAGCGGCGCTGTTGCTTGGATCACCTTAAGATTACCAACGCGATCTGCATATGAACCCCAGCGTTTCATAAAATAGAAGATCGTGATCGTTGCCGCCGCTGTTATCACAGTATAATGCAGATACCCAAACCCTAAGTTGCGTAACATATATACACTGAAATACGGAGAGGCGAGATTTACTGAAAAGCTCATGAGCGCCGCAAAGAATACGAATTGTGCGAAATTGCTCTGCTTGTACCGAGAGACGAATTGTTTAAAAGAGAAATAATGTTCCTTCTTATTTTCTTGCGGCTTTTCTTCAACTTTGCTTAAAAAATAGATCGATGATATCCTTGCAATAAATGCGCATACAAAAAGGCTCATAAAACCGTAATACACATTTATATTCTTCATAAAAAATAATATAAAGCCGCCGCATAATGATGCGCTAACGGTAACGATGCCCATGACTTTATTGCGCCAGCCGAAGAATGCGCCGCGCTCCTTCGACTGAACAAAATCCGCAAGCAAACTCCCTAAGGGCGGTGTAACAACTGCCCCGCTCACCACAAATAACACTACAAGCATGATCAGTGCAAAGGGATTATTGATTTGAAAAATAGCTAAACCAATAAGAGGAACCAACGCTAATGCCTGTAACAATAAAAAAATAACGCTGATACGTTTACGGGACCCACTACGTTCCGATAGCTCCGGGCTTTTTAACTGTGCTAATGCAGCGCAAATATTCGGTATCGCATTTAAAAATGCAACATGCCGTGCCGTGCCCCCAATAAGAAGCATGAATGGCGTAAAGAACTCTTGGGTCATGCCCGTCATGATGCTCGCAAAGATCCCGTTACCGTGAAAATATTTTGTCTGCGCATTTTTTAACATTTTATATTTCATATGGTCCCCATAGGAAGATATATATGTAGGGTTTATTTATTACCGTTGATTGTGTACATAGTGTAGCATTACTTCATCTGCTTTGTGTAGACGCCGGCAGGCTTCGCGGGCTAAATTTAAGATCAGCAAACTGAACAATTCTTTATCCGTAGTATGAATAGAATATAATGCGTCACTACTTAACACCATGAATTCCGTATCTACTATTGCTACCGCAGTCGCTGAGTGCGGCTGTATCCCGATAAGTGCCATCTCCCCGATACACGCCCCCTCACGGAAATCCGCCAGCTCAAGCGGTTCAGTATCGATATTTACAACGATACGTATCTCCCCTGATTTTATAATATAAAGAAAGCGAGGATCATCCCCCTGCTTAAAGATAATGTCGTCTTTTTTATATCGTACGCCTTTGAGCAATTTATATACGGTCTTTAGTTGTTTTTCGGTCAAGCCGCCAAAGAGCGATATCTTTTTCAGGATCGCTTTTATTTCATTAACACTCGTAAGTTCGTAGTACTTCTTTTTATCTGCCATAACGCTTTTTCCTATAAACGCCTTATATTATACTAGTTTTTGCTCTTTAAACACAAAAAAAGCTACTCACATGTTTTACAATAACACATGAGTAGCCTTTATGTTGCGCCAGCTTATATCGCGCCTCGCCACCGCCTTGATAATCTATGGCCCGATCAGCTAACCGTGATCTTTTTCGGTTGTGCTGCCGCGGTTTTTTTGAGAGTAAGCATCAATATGCCGTTCTCATAATTGGCGCTCACTGCACATTTATCTATCTGATTCCCCAAACCAAATATTCTTTTATATTGTACTGGTACGCGTTCTTGCAAAAGTGTTGTATATCCCTTAGGCGTATCATCTCTGCGCGTTCCGGAGATCGTTAATTCATCCCCCTGCACTTCCACTGTAACATCTTCTTTTGTTAAGCCCGGCATCTCTGCCTGTAATATCACGTGATCGCCTAGTTCCTGGATATTTACTGCCGGTTGTAATATTAAGGCTCTTTTTTCATCATTCTTGCGCTCTACGATATCTTTAATGGACATTGTTCTCACCTCCGTTTAAAAGATTATTGGTATCCGGTCACTTCACGTCGACGCTGATCTGCTTTGGCTTTGCTTCTTCCTTTTTGGGAAGCGTCAGTTCCAATGTTCCGTTTTTATACTCTGCTTTTGCTTTCGCAGCATCAACATCGCCAGGAAGTGTAATTGTGCGATGAAAGGCACCGTGAAATCTTTCAGTTCTGACATAATCCTTATCCCTTTCTTCGTGCTCTTCTTTTTTCTCCCCTCTAATGATAAGGGTGTTGTCCTGGATCGTTACATCAATGTCTTCTTTTTTGAGTCCCGGCACATCGGCTTTTACCAAAATGTTGTCTTTTGAATCATATACATCTACTGCCGGTGCCCAGCCTGTTTCCAGAAGGCCTAATTGCCTTTCCGGATACCCGCCGCCGCCAAAGGTCCAGTCAAATAAACTGTTCAGTTCATTATGGAGGCGGTCAAGTTCATAAAACGGATTGTAGTTGTCTTTTCTTCGAATAAGTTTCATGGCTAACCTCCTTTTTTATTGTTAATGAATTGGTTGGTTGTTCAACTAGCACTCATACAATGAGAGTGCCAATTCTATGAAAATTTAATAACTCATTATAAATAAATTGGTTACAAATATATAAAATAACTGTCATATTGTCTGTGCGCAAGTATCGTGTCGTTATGATACATTGCAATGTGTCACCAATTATCGATTAGAATTTTAAAAATACCGTCACTGTAAAAAGCAACAAGCATGTAACGGGGCTGTAATTCTTATATCGTTTTACTTATATAACTTTATTTGTTACCATGGTCGCCATGAATTCATCCAATAGTACTAACGCCAACCCAACCGCTGCAGCGTTGAACCTGCTCGCGGCTCGCTACAATTACAACCATTGGATCTATAAAAATATCCGTCGTTTTATCGGTGACAACATTTTGGAAGTTGGTGCAGGTATCGGCAATATCTCCGATTTCATCATGAATAAACCGGAGCTTACCCTTATCGACAATGACGAACAGTTTGTTACTTATCTAAAGGGAAAATATCATTTTCGAAAAGCCGAATATTGCAAGATATACAATGCCGACATCAATTCTATAGAAAACAGTCCGTTGCAAGGTTCACGGTTCGATACGATCATTTGTTTGAACGTCCTTGAACATATCAAAGATGACAAAAAAGCATTCACGAATATGGTCTCGCTTCTCGCGCCCCAAGGAAAACTCCTCCTTTTGGTACCGGCATTCTCCTTTTTATATGGTGAAATGGATAAAACGTATGGACACGTTCGCAGATATGATAAAAGATCGTTAGCGACACTCGCTGCATCACACCCTGTAATGATAAAAAAATCATTTTATATGAATTTAGCAGGTGTCGTAGGCTGGTTCGTGCACGGAAAGATATTACGTAGAAAAATACTGTCTGAAAGGCAATCTATTATCTTCGATAAGCTCGTCCCGGTCCTGAGCGTAATAGAACGAATGATCCCTCCTCCTATCGGACAATCACTCATCTTTATCGCTGAAAAACAATAGTGTAAAAAAGGGTTACACCTAAAAACTAGGGGACAGACACTAGTGTCTGTCCCCATAGACATAAAAAGACCCGCATTACCATGCGGGTCTTTTTTATACTGCTATATTATACGTGACTTGAGAACTTGCTTTTTGTAATATCGCGCTCAAGCCTTTTCACGCGCAATGTGCCACGTGGTTTATCAAGGTCGCTCGGCAATATGGCTTGATTATCCTTTAATTGCGCGCCGATGACACCTTCGATCGCTTGACGGAAAAGCCACCCTGCGGCACCGGTATATCCATTCCAGATCATGCGGCCAACATCGTAATTGGTCAATATATCTGCCGGCTGTTTATTCGGCTGGCCACCGTAGATCTCGATCTCGCCCGGTTTGGTATGCATTACCGGCGTGATCTTAAGCCACAATCTGTATGCGATCTCGCGATATTCTGCAGCCTTATGTTTATCGCCCTTCTCCTCAGCGCGTTCCGCAAGAATGCGCGATGCTCTTATAAGCCACTGCACTCCGTGACAATACATCCCGTTCTCGCGCACACCCTCCGGGTATTTACTGCTTCGGCCAAGATAAGGCTTGCTGTCCTCCCGTAACGCAGGATATCCGAGCAACACAGCGTTATCCCGCTCTAATACGCGCAGTGCTGTATTGAAAACCGTCTCTTCGCGCTCTGGATTGATTCCGGCATACACTGCCCACGCTGCTGTAAGTGCGTCGGTCTCCCAAATGCCGCTACCTTCAACACCAATTTCAGTCCCGTCATCATGGAACGCTCGCAAGTAACGGTCTTTTCTCCATGTCGCTTCAAGCGCTTTCTCGAGTTCATGCATTTTCCCCTCATAATGATCGCGACGCGCTTTGCCGTCTTGCTTTTCGATCACATTTAAGAAATATTTGAGAATGTACAAAAGGAAGAAGCCAAGCCATACACTCTCGCCCCTACCTTCGCTTCCGATCTCATCAAGCCCGTCGTTCCAGTCTCCGGTCTGAATGAGCGGCAATCCGTTCTTCCCGGTTCTATGATTGAAAACCATATCGATCGACCGCATGCAATGCCTATACAACGAATCACCCAATGTCGAGCGATGATATAAGTGCCCCCATCCATGTTTCATCTTCGGCAATTTCGCGAATGGGAATTCGGAGATCACATATGTTGCGCGTTCATCAAGTATCGTTGCATCGCCGGTCGCTTTCAAATACTCAACAGTTGCCCAGCATAACCATAACAAATTATCTGAAGCGTGCGAACGACACGAAAACGCCGTACGGCCATCGGTCAACGTAAAGAACCAATGGAATACGTCTCCCTGTGCAAATTGATGTGATGCATGTAATAATATTTGTTTGCGCGCTAAAGCCGGATCAACCCAAAGAAGGTTTACGGTATCCTGTAGCTGATCGCGGAAACCGAAGGCCCCGCTTGTTTGATAAAATCCACGGCGGGCCCAAATACGCTCTGCGATAGCCTGATATTTAAGCCAATTCTGTAAGCGATCGAACTCTTTCTCATTTGTCTCCAGTTTTACCGTTTGCATCATTCCAAGCCACCACGAACGTGTATTTTCTAGGCTTGCTTTTACATTATCAAGGTTCTTGTATTTTTCAACAAGTGCGAGCGCATCTTTACGTTCATCGGTCTGACCTAAAACGATAGCGACCGTAGCTTCTTCTCCTCCTGCAAGTTCAAGCGTACCTACGAGACCTGCTATTTGTCCGTCATCTTTTAAATATTCTTCTTGTGGTTTCCCGTTCTCGACCATGAACGGCCGGTCAACGCCACGGCCCGCACCAAAGAACTTGCCCCGATTTGTTTCTACGCACTGACTTTTAAGCGACATAGACACAAAAGCCCAACCCACACGGAACATGTTGCGCGGATTTTGGAAAAAGAGCGCATCACGATTATCATCGTATTTTTTTTGCAACTCACCTGCTCGCTCAGGCTGGAATGCAAGTACCATATGAAAATACGGAGCAACACGAATACGACGTGTTTCTTTTGTATTGTTCTTTACTGTGAGGACATACACGCCCATTGGCTCTTCCGGCGGCACGAACGTTGTAAGTTCCGTCGTTATGTTCCTATGCTTCATATGAAAAACCGCTGTGCCATCAACGCCAAATTCTACCTCATGTTTCGCGCTTGTATCCATAAGCGGAAAATATGTCGGTGCATACCATTCTTTATGGTCAATATCATATAAATAAATGGCTTCTGCCGGGACCTCTTGCCCCGCCATATCCGGCCAATCCGGTGTAAGACGATTTTGTTGTGAGTTACCGTTACACGACGTATGCAAGCCGCGGTTGGTGACCATCAGCGAATGCATTGGATTTGACATCGCGTGATCGTAGGGACGGGTTGTATACGGCGTTTTTACCAACAGCCTATTGCCATCGTCGGTAAATTCAGAATATGGTTGCGGCGTACCCGGAGGTATTTCGCCGTGACCGATCAAGAATTTTCTCTTTTTTGCCTTGGCGTCCGGTACCGGCGTTCCCGCTTTTGGTTTAAGGTATGTTTTAATGAGTTCCTTTGCTTTTTCTTTGTTCGTTGCATAACCGACCATGAGCTTGATCGTACGTTTACCGCGCGCCTCAACCGATGCATTGATAAGCAAACTACCGATCGGATCGAACGTCGGATATGGTTCGATATTTCTCACATCCATGAAATCAAAGGTCTCGAATATCCGCGGCCTCCAGATGCTGCGCGCCCGTCCGATAAAATCCAGGCGTGATGTCATAAATCCTTCGCTGCCCTCTTCGACAGCAAGCACACCCATGGAGCTTGTGCCCTTCTGCCACGCAAGCACCGCATTAAGCTCGCAGTTGTATTCCATTTCAGGGAAAAGACGCGCGTATTGTGTGTGAAATCTATCATGTAATCCTCCGTTAAGGACCCACTCGCAATACGGAACGATTTTGATGTCACGCTTCATTGTGCTCATGTTCTCGACCGTAATCGTCCAGATCTCGGCCGTTGTCTCATCCCCAGGGACGTTAATATCGATCTCGGTCCGAATGCCGTTCGACACATTAACGACCTTAAGTGTGTCATCGATCTTATTACAATGTGATGCCTCGAACCGGTCTGTTGGGAAATTACCCACCACCGGCCATGCCAATGAAGACCCTTTGCCGCTTTTTTCTGCATCAACCACATATAATATTCTCCCACACGGATGCATCGGGTCATACGATCGACGTGTTACATCATATTCTGGCGGATATACTGTTCTCTTTTGATGATCGACCTCGCTATATATCTCGCCGCTCTCTTTGAGCACAACTTTATACCGCCTGTTAGCAAGCACATTGCTAAGTAATTTGCGTTTTCGTCCCCGCGCACGCAATGCTCCGAACATATACGAAATCGCCGTACATACAAACAGTCCAAGGACTACCAAAACAACCTTCTGCGGTCCTGCCATATTTTGAACGGTTGCAAGGATACCGGGGCCCTGTGCATTTTGCATTGCTTCTGATGTGGTCCACGCATAATCCCAATCAGCCCCACGCGGCAGATAGAACGGTATTAAAAGCGGGGCCCATGTTGCAAAACGTTTTACGCCTTCCGGTATATAGCGCTGTGCAGCAGCAGAACCGATGAACTTAGAAACCTTCTCATCCAGTTTATCAAGCCCGAGAAAGCTTAAATTAACCAAGGTCGCAACGCGCAACCCCATATGGTCCATCCATATCAATACGCGGAAAAAATCAAATGCCAACACATAGACGAACATCTGTAAGCTCCATGCCTGGAACTGTTCGGATGACATTGTTGCGTTATTGAAGATGGCAAAGATCGTTCTGATCGCACCGTCTTGGTTATACCACGTCGGGTCCGGCATCATGCGTAAAAACGTAAAGATGATCGGAGACATCCACAATCCCCACCGTAACACGTAGATCATGTGCTCGATCAACACCGCAAACCCTTCTTTTGAGAAGAAGAATTTGATCGGCGCTTTTTCCTTATCAAAGAAAGCCTGCATGAAGACTTTATTGATCGCAAAGAGCCACGCTGCGATCGACCAATTGATCACTCCTGCTAATGATTCGGTAAACAATAATTTAGCGCCGCCGGTATACGTGCCCAGGTCGATCCGGCCCCACTTATTCACCAACGGGTATGTAATGTATTCGATCGCTGAAAACCCGGCGCTCGTGTAGAGTTTAAATTTTTCAATGATCACCGGTACTTGCCGCGCATCCAAATAAAATGCCGCGGCACTTCCGACAAAAACACCAAGGCATGCATCCGTTAAATACAATCTCCAGGTCTGGATCTTGCCGCATCCTCTAAAAGCATAACAAATATCACGCAGCAAACTCATCCCGGCAGACGCTATAAGGCCGATAATAAGTCCAAACACTATCCGATCCGACATTTCTTGCTGGAACATTCCCTGTGAAACCATATAGGCAAATCCAAAGCCCACTACAGCACCACGTGCATATAATGTACCGTGACCATAACTGAATTTCATGCGTTCAAAGAACGGAAGGCTGCCGTCGAATGTTTCTATGATCGTTTTAATGAGCGGAAATAAAAGCGCTCCGGCACCAATGCCAACTATAAGTGGCGCCGCCTTCATAACAGATTGTACAAATCCTGTGTGTAGCAATATATAAACCGAAAACATAAAGCCAACAAGGATACCGCTATACGCTATGCCTTTTTTAACGCCCGGCATGACATGGAAGGTCATTGTCTCCCACGACGGCGCTGTGTGTTTGCCGCAATCAAGCGCGATCCCCGTTATAAGATAAACTTCGGCCCACAAGCCGCCAAATGAGATCATTGTGGTAAGCATCACTACAAGTGCTCGGATCACGATCGGTAAAGAACCGACTGCCGCAGTTGACCCAAGGTCGGCGACAACGGGCGCGATCGCTACGCCAAGTGAGATCAATGCCATCGCTCCATGCGTTTTACCGCCTTTTACCCGTGTACCATTTATCCAAAGGCTAATACCGTTCGTTACTAGTTCATTAAAGCCGAGTACTACTAGAAATCGACCAAAGATCCCCAAGACAACCGGCCAACTTGATAAAACCCCAACCGTAAGGCTGTTGCTTAAAAGTTCAACTAAATTCTGATTTTCCACTACAAGCAACAATCCAAACAAGAACGGAGTACCGACGATCAATGTCCCTGAAATCCCCTTTATGTGTTTCTTTGTATCTGAAAGGACCATTACATTCGCCAGATTATAGACATAGAAAGCGATCATTGCGGTCAAATTACTGATCGTAAAAAGCTGTGCCCAACGTGCCGGTGCCTCAAGTAATCCTTGTTTGCTCGATGCGGCTGCAATAAAGCCTGTTAACAATGCGTTCTGGAAAACTTCCCGTGCCGTAAGATGTTTGCCGGTAAATTTAATTTTTATCAGTTCTGCAATAAGTACCCCGGCAACACCAACGATCAAAAATGATACATCGCATCCAGATTCCAAAAACGTTTTTGTCCCCAAGTAATGAATAAATATTCCGGTAGCAATGATCAATACGAGCACCATACCAAAATAGAGATCGTTCTTGATCTTCTCCGAGAAAGAGCGTTCCTGGAAACCCGAACTCTGATCATCACTCAATTTCAGCATGCCATTATTTTTTTTGCTTTTTACGTTTTTGCTTACCAGCCCCGCGCCCCATGCCAATAGTAAAGCAAGTACTACGACAAGGCCGATCTTAACATAGGTAAATTGTTTTTGTACAAGTGACAATTTCCCGAAATCAAGATCAAAATGAAGCGTTCCTTCTGCCGGCGCCCCTTCCTCTCCGGAACTATCGCCCATGGAACTGACGACAAACACGACTTCGCGCAAGGTCCCGATCATATTCCAACTTACCGTCTCTTTTACGTAATTCCATCCTTCGCTGAGCGTGAACGGGATCGTTTGCATATTGTTCTCGCCTTTTATCTCAAGCTTGACCGCGATTTCTTTAAGTTGTCGAGCGGTGGGAACCTCCACGCCGATATTAACTGCATCAACAGTTTCCGGCCCCATATCCGGCGGGAATTGTTGGGTCCACACACCAACGTATGTTCCCTTAGGTGCAGTATACTCAAACTTGAAAAGCTCTTTTTGCGCAAACTCGCTATATTCAACATTCACGTGCCCATTTGACTCTCCGATATTGAACGTACCTTTTGTTCCGACATCTAAAAGTCCGAACATTGGCGTAAAGTGTGCATCACGTGCTGCTTTCTTCTCCGTGATCGTTCCTTGTACAAGATCAGCTGCAACGGAGATCATTCCTTTTGCTTGCTCAACGCCTGGAAGGGCACTCAGGATAAAGGCTACTTCTTGTATGGTACCGATCGTGTTCCAATCAAGCGGTTCTTGAAATGAATTCCATCCGCGCTTGATCATAAGCGGCACTGCTTGTGTCCCCTTTGCGCCACGGACTTCAACGCTTACGGCGATATCGTCCGCTTGTTCGGCGCTGATAACACGTACACCTATCCTGAGGGTATTAATATTGTCGTTGCTCAATCCTTCCGGGAAATCTTTGGCCCATACCTCGAGCGTTGAACCTCCGGCCACTGAATAATTGAGCTCGAGCACATCCTTCTCAACTGCTTCATCAAACGTCGGGACCATCATGCCTTTCGCGGTCTCGCTTTTATTGATCCCGCGTGAACCCGCATCAAGCAATGAAAGTGATGACGGGATATCAAGTGTTATGAGTTCTTTTGCTTTTTCTTTGACCGCTTCAATGACGTTCTTTATTGCCGGCGGTGTCCAATGAATGAAATCAAGGCCTAATACCACGGTCCCTTTTGAGACTTCTCCCGCCCCTTTATGGCTTATCATGAAGGATACCGTCTCTATCGCCCCAAGTTCATCCCAATTGATCGCGATATTTTCAAAGCTCCATCCATTTTTTAAGGACAGTGGAACGTTTTGTACGCCACTTGTTCCCCGCACGATCGCCACGAGATCAATCTGATCTACTTGTTCAATATCGGGCACTTTCAT
>JAFGJY010000081.1 GCA_016928875.1 Candidatus Omnitrophota bacterium
ACATAAGATTCAATTCTTGAAATGGTTTTGTTATTACGAAAACCAACACAAAACCAACATTTTTTAACCAATATGCCCGCAATGACGACAGATAAAATAATTCCTCTTTTCATTAAACGCTATACGCCTTTACCGTTTTCTCTGGCGCGTATCGAGGTAGCGCCGCATCGCCTCCACGCTCGAGAGCCAGTTGCGGCCGTCCTTGTGCGCCTCGAGCTTCCCTTCGCGCACGAGCAGGTTCAAATATTTGGCCGAATACGGCACGCGTTTACTTAATTTCGCGAGTGTAATGAATCGTTCATTCGCCTTTGACGGGCCGCCGGCATTCTTAAGATACATATCGAGCGAACGGACGACCGCCTGGGTCATGAATTTTACGAGCGGGCCGAAGGTCCCGCGGTCAGCCGCCTTGAGCGCGCTGCAATATTTCTTAGCATCATTCCTGAGGATCACGATAAGCGGATAGCCTTCGCGCACAAGTTGTAAATTAAGGAACAGCCGCGCTGCCTTGCCATTGCCGGAGGTGAAGGGATGAATGTTAAGCAGTTTATGATGAAAGAGCGCCGCACATTCGACCGTGGTCAAGTATTTGTGTTTATCGCGGTACCAGGCAAAGAGGTTCTTCATATCGCCCGCGACCTGCCCTGCCGACGGCGGCCTGTGCCACGGGCCGTAGGGTTGTGCGGCCGCCGTTCGATAGGCGCCGGCACCTGCGGTATCGCGCATGATGATCGCATGTATCTCACATAATGTCCTCTCGGAGATAACGCCGCGCTTTTTGTGCGCGCACATCTCAATGAACCCCAGCGCGTTCTCATGCACGCGCACCGCAAGATGATCGTCAAGCGAGCGGCCTTTTATCGCAGCGCCTTCGCTGATCACCCGCGCGGTTTCCGAGAGCGTCAGGAATCGTTGGCCGATCGCGTTGGAATTGTAAATGAACTCGGCTTTAAGGCCGGCGTGCACGCTCTGCGCTGCGGCGGAGTGTTTGTGCTTGAGTGCGTCGAATTCGTTCTTTTTGCGGATAAGACTGTCGCGGAGCCGTCCGTCTATGGATAACATCGGGGTGCCTCGTTTCGCTTAATATGGTTTAGAAGGAAAATAAGCTTATACCATGTTAAGAGAAAAGTCAAGGCATGAAATAAAGGAGCCCTACTCAATTACTAATTGACCTAATTGCTCTAATTTCTAAAAAACCCCAAAAACCAATGTCTAAACATGTAGCCCTTGGGACATTGAGAATTGTATTTTTTTAGACATTAGAATAATTAGAAATTCGAAATTGCGTTATTACGTGTTAGTTACCACCTACGAGGTGGAACGTGGGGTGTTAGGCGGCCTGAAGGACAGCTATCCGCCCGGCTTCTTCCTCATCGAGCATCCGATCACGGATCGCGCGCAGTTGTTCGACCACCGTATTGAAATAATCATTTCTGCTGAGCGAGAAATTGGCCTTGCCGGAGAGGATCTCATCGTCAGAGCCGAGCGTGATCGTATGCGGGTTCTCGACGATCTTTTTCTTCTGCGGCGTGTTGAACCCGTAGGCCTTGATACCATTGCCGCTCACCTCGATATAACAGCCGAGGTCTTTGTACTTGCGCATCATGCCTTTATCGGTGAAGACCGCGGCAAAGAGATCGTCAAAGACCATCAAGCCGATATCTTGCTTGAGCAGCTCGTTCTGTGGATTGTGGCCATTGAACAAAATACGCATCTCAAGCGGCCGGAAAATATTGGGAAGACCGACGTTTTCGATCGCGCGCCGGATATGGATCGGTTTTATCTTGACCGTATTATCCGCATACCACGACATGATAAGCCGCCACGCCTCCTGCACGTCGGTAAGCGAGTCCGCGGTACGGATATCGTTCTCGAGCAATTCCAGGAGTCCCCATATCTGCTGGTCTCGATACGTAATGCCTTTATAGGTGATCTCAATGCGGCCGGTCTCTTCATCGAACGGGAACCATCCATGCGTATAGCGGTTCCAATATTCGTCCTTAATGGACAGGGAAAAATTCGCTTTGTTAAACTCCACGAACTTCCGCATTGCCGGATGGTCCATAAAATTGGTCTGGTCCCAGACAATGCGCGGATCAGCCTCGATCTCGTTAAGTTCCTTAAGCAGATTGGGCCCCCACCCTGCATGATACAGCCAATCGAGTGCAGCCCATTCGGGCGATATATAATTCATATGGTTGATGTCATTAAAGACCTGCCACCACCAATAGCGCTCATTCATGCGCTTAAGTTGTTGCTTGAACAACGCTGTTGTGCTTTCAGTATACTCATACACGGTATTCCACACTCTGTACATTTTATCCGCGGGGGCAAACTGCGTGCTCCACTTCTTAACCAATGCACAGCGCTCGTCCCACCACTGGTCCGACATCTGCCCGCAGGCGCGGAACCCGGTCCAGACATCAACACCGGAGACATTCTTGCCGATAAGATCGCTGAAAAGTACCCGTTCTTCTTTGGTAAGATCATCTTTTACCTCGTCAAAGAGCGCGCGTGTGCGCGTAAGAATATCAGCGATGCTCACATCACTGCCGTCCACGCGGACCGTCGCTGTTTGCATCTTCGCCTGTTCGTTCCGATAAAAATGAAGCCTCTTTGACCATTCTTTAAATCGGACATCGAACGACGGGAATTCATTGTTATGTTCTGCGAGCAATTGCGCCGATCGTTCATGCCCGTATTCCGGATATATGTTATAGCCCTGATAGATCGGCAGATGATATCCCATTGCAGCTAAAAGCCACAGGATATCATGATTGCCCATGACGATCTTGGCAACGCCGAGCTCATGCAGTTCCCATGCCGCAAGAAAGCACCGCAATCCGTAGGTACCGCGGTCCGAGAAATCCCCGAGCAGATAGAACATAAAATTGATGCGCGCCTTAAGATCATAAATGCCCTGCTCGGCAAGTTGTTCTTTGATCGAAACGCCTGTGGCAAAGCGGTCATGATCGAGCGTTATCGCAAGTCCGGTATCCCGCGCGATCGCATCGGCGATGTAGGCAAAGAACATATCGCTCGCGCCGTGGAAATCCGACATGACGATCTTCTTCGGCAGATCACCGGTGCCGCGTTTGGCGAGATCAAGATCAATGCGCTGCAGCATGTCCTCTATCTGTGCCCGTTCCGTAGCGAATTCCTGCTCGCGCACGGCATAATTGCGGTTCAATGCTTTTAAGGACTCCATTTCCCGAATGGTCGGCACATGCGACATGAGCTCACGATGAAAATCTATGCCCGAGCGTTGCACGCCCGCGGCGATCGTGCCGGCCGACTCGATCGGCATGTGGAAATGGCCGGTAAGCTCATCGACCAATGCTTCGCGCAAGGTCGTCATGAAAATGTCTTCCTCATCGCCGGCCTTCTCATATACTCCCCGGCCGAGGTTCTCGGCAACGCTTGAACACAATACTATGTGTTCGACGAACGCTTCCTGCCCATAGGCGGCAATAAAGGCCGCAAGCCCCTTGCCGATATCACGGGCGATCGAACGTATTTCCGCCCGCGCTTTCTCTTTGAGCTTTTCATTACCGCGCAAGGCAGCATCAGTCACCGTAACGACCGTATACGGCGCCTTCTCGCGTCGCAAGCGCCGGCCGATATGTTCGCCGGATATGATGTCCTCGAGGTCACGCAGGCCGGCTTCGTAATCGATGATCGGAAAATCCGGATATTTTTCTTCGAACAGTTGCGGGTCCGCAATATATTTCATTCCCCTATCGCGGCTCTTTTGCTTGATCTTCTCGACCGTCCGTCCCTTTTCGATCGGATGATAGGTCCCGACGCGGTCCCCGACCCACTCAAAATGGACCGAGCCGTCATCCGCTTTCATCTGGATGATCTTGTGCCCGGCCTCGCGGATCTCATTCTGCTCGCCCATATAATATGCGCCGTTCTTCTTCACCCCGATGTTCATGCCGGTGCCGATGATGACCGCGCATCCGTCCTGATGGCGATGCAAGAGGCCGCGCGGCGTGAGCGTCTCGCCGTTCACGGATGCTTCCGTATCATTGGCAAGGTCGATAGAGGCATTGATCTTGTGACGGGCAAGCCCTTCGTTCAGTTGTTTTACGATCGGGAAATTATTAAAGGGAAGGCTCGGGCTCGGAAAATCCGTGCCGACCAGGCCGAAGTCTTTATCGACCGGTCCGGCGACATTGAGGGCGATATGCTCGATCCGCGGATTATTGGCATTATTAAGGGTCTTCATGATGAGCTTGATCGTCTCATCAATAACAGCCTGCGCATTCGCGTCTGTTTTTCTATCGCGCTTCGCGCGCCAGCGCGGGAACACCCATTCCCATTTGATATTATTGACCGTCAGGATCCGATTGTGGCCGTCGAGCACCGCAACGGTGAGGTTCGTCCCTCCGATACGGACGCTGAGGTAACGGTATTCGCGCCGCAACGTCTCTTCGTACGGGTCCATTTGCTTGAGCCGCTCGACGTCATTCTTATATTCGAGGCGTTCATTGTAAGCGTTGATCGCGACGGAAAGGCCGAAGGCCGGACAGGCGGTGGTAAGCACAAATGCGCACAATGATACCCCGGCTACTATTTTTGTAAGCCCGGTGCGCGATCCCTTTATTGTGTGTGCCGTCATCTGCGTGCTCATACCCAGTTTTCCCTAATTTACCAACACCCCGCTGACGCGGTGTGAAAAAAACTCTTCTCACCCTGCGTCAGTGTGATCGCTTATTCGTTGTTATGCCGCGTGAAAGCATTGAATATCGCCCACTGCTTCAGCATCTGTTACCGGTATCGCTTTTTCTCCGGAACGTATTAAAAAAGTATAAGGGCGTATTTCATAACTGCCGGCGATCGTCTTTAAGACCAGCTCCCGTCTTTTTTCGATATCATTAATGCCTTTTTCAGGCAATAGAACGATCGGCAGTTGCTGTTCAATAAGATGGTCCATAAGTTCTGAATGTGCTTTTAGCCTGCGTAAGGTGAACGAGAGATCCCAATCCGGTTCTGAACGCACCACAAGCCCTACGCCTTTGATCGTAAGCTCCGGGCCGTTCGTAACGACGACCTCATTGTTAAGATAATGGGACACTGCCATTGAGATATTGTCCCTTTCACGCAGTACGGTCGCCGGGCCAATAAGTCGTTCGTTCGTCGCTCGCGTACATTTTCCGAAAACCCACTCCGCGATCAATAACGTCATCCATGCAAGCGCGTACAGTGCCGTATCGATCGTGATAAAAAAACTTGGCCGGCGCGTTTGTTCGTATTCTGTCCTTTCATCTATATGAGAGATGAACGCGCATTCAAGGCGCAGAAGATATTTATCGATCGTGCGCAATCGTTTATCAACTATGTTCAAGATAAAAAATATAAGGTTCTTTTTCCAGGCCGGCCATACATACCTGCCTTTCTTCCAGAATAGTACATTGGTGTGATTTAACCGCACGTTATCGTGGATGAACCGCATAAAACTGCCCGAGGATTTATTATATGCTTGTGTATTGTCGGGCATCTGCCGCAGGGCAAGCTCTACGTATTCATCGGGAAAATCCAAGAGCAGTACGATGTCTTTATTATCATAGGTCGCCAGATGATCTTCGCAGACGACCGATAACGAATAATAGCGGGGGGCATTTTCCCGATGCAGCAATCGTTCTATATCATGGGTCTTAACGCAATACATGAATGTATCTATGTCGTGGTCATTACGCGGATCGGTCGTCTGCCAGATCTTCTTTGCAACACCTAGTTTTTCGGCAAATGCGGCACGAGCGCCGTGACCGTCGATCATGGTTTGGAGCGTTGCTTCGCAAACACGCCCCGCCTCTGCGGCCGTTGCATAATGAACATCGATCGCGAGCACACACATAAAAAACATCAAAGCAAGGCACAACGCCCGCCTATATATGTGGTGTTTGAACATGCTTCTTCCTTCAAAATAATTTGTATTACATATGTCGTAGGGTCTATTCGTAAGTTATAGTAAGAATAACATGTGGGACACTATATTACAAAATAAAGCGTCAGGAAACGCTGTGTGGAATATTCTTAACTAATTGAATTAATATGAGTTATAGCGTATCTCCCGGGCATGCCTCAAGCACTCTGCGCCGCTGGTATCCGCAAGCAGGGATGTGGTATTTGTAAATTAAATAAATTGGTGACAGTTCCGGAACTGTCACCAATGTTACAACGACGCAGGGGGGGGATCCGGCGAATGAATAATGATCGATAGACCTTGAACATGCGCAGGCTAAAGCCTGCGGCTACCATTCATTCTTGACTCTTCAGGGACGACCGCGGATTTGTATCCATCCACGCCATCACGCCTGCCTGCCGCAGGCAGGGATGTGGCATTTGTAAATTAAATAAATTGGGGACACACACAAAAAGTGTGTGTCCCCTGCCCCCAGTGTGAGAAGAGTTCTTTTTCACACTGCGTCAGTGTGATTGTTCGATACAGGCGGTACAGTAAAAAAATAAAAGGAAAAAAAGTGCTTTTATTTTCTCGCGCTGATAAAAGCGCCGCAATAACGCATCGCCTCTGGATATGGCCGTGCCCCACGCCACGATGAATCCTGTGAGTCACATATCTTGGAAGTGATCTCTTTGAAGCCGTATTTTTCAAGCAGCCCGCGAAGATACTTCATCGAGAAAAGGACATTGTGATAATCGCCGCATGCCGGCATCTCCGCTGGCAAAGTCCCTCTGCGTATCGCCTGCACGATCGCATCAGCACTCGGCGTCCAGGTCAACAAATAACCGCCTGCGCGCAAATGCGCGTAGGCTGCGGCAAGATATTCATCACATGAATCCATGTGCTCAACAACACCATTGGACATTATCAGATCAAAATGATCGTCTTCAAAACGATCACGCATATACTCTCCGCTCATCAACGTATCCAGTCCCAGTTTTTTTTTGCCGATCTCCACCAGCATGGCACTGGGCTCGATGCCGTAGCTCCTGAACCCTTTATCGCGCAGCACTTTTACCATATGTCCTTCAGCGCACCCGACATCAAGGACCTTTGCCCCGCGCTGCACGAGGGTACTTATGTGGTCGGCCTGCATTGCAAATTGCCTGATCTCCTCACGGTCCATCCGTGCATGTGCAAGGTCTTGCCGATGCTCTTTTTTATAGTACTTCTTATAAAATGAACGAATGGAATCGGCGCTGAGCGGAACATTTTGGAAGAGGCAATCATCATGCCGGCATTGATAATACTGGATCTCCAGAACGTTCTCAAACCCGCTCAGGCCAAGACTTACCAGTTGACGGCGAAACGGGACCGGCACGTTCTGAAGAAAATACCTCATCCGCATCGCGGTATCCTGCTCGAACAGGATGAGACTGAACCCGCGGCGTATCTTTACATTACAGATAAATGCGCTTTCTGAGGAGCCGCACAGCGGGCACGGGATAACGCGTTTACTCTCGAGCCACGTTTTAAATGAAGATGTATTGAAAAGCTCTCTGTAGTAATTTCTGACCATTCTTTTTATGAATGCTTTCAGCATTGCCAATTACGTCCTTCTTATATGTTTATGCGGTGAGAACATTGTTATTACTGCGATCGTCTATGAACAAGGCATATTCTATCATTTAAAAAAGAAAAAGCCAGATGAATGAGGGAACAGGGGACACACACGCGTGTGTGTCCCTAATACGAATGCTTACAATTACGAAGAACCGTATGCTATAATGATCATATATTTTAACAACCTCTTCTCCCCGACGCGGTGTTACAAAGAGCTTCTTTCACACCACACAAACTATCACACTGACGCAGTGTAAGAAGCGTTCTTTTTCACGCTGCGTCAGTGTGATGGTTTTTTTGCACCGCATCGGCAGAAATGTTTGCAATAAGGAGTTGCGATGATACATAAAACCAATTATCTATTCATAATTGCGGCATGTTTATGTGCCGGAACATTCATCGTAAGCGCGGTTGCGGCTCAGGCCGCGAACGAGAACAAGGGACTGGACCTCTATTACGTGCGGCATGCCGAGACCGTGGCCAACCGAACACGTGATTATTCGTGGCCGAACCAGGAGAATTTCACGATCGAAGGTAACGAAGCGCGCGAGGCACTCATCGAGAAACTCGCGCCGTACCGTTTCGACCATATTATTGTCTCGCCGGCCTTTCGCGCACGGCATACCATTTTGCCCTACCTTAAATCAAAGGCGCTTATCGCCGAGATCTGGCCCGAACTCAATGAATGTTATTGGGAACGCATAAGCCTTATGACCGCTCTTGCAGATATGCGGCGCGGCAATGTCATCATCATCGGTGAAGAACACACGCCTTTTTTCTCGTTGCGTAAGGACGGGCAGTATCTCATTAAAAGTGATTCTGCCGAGGACGGCGCGCGGCTGGTGCAGTCAGCGGTCGATCGTTTACTGAAAGAGTACAGCCAGAGCGGAAGATCGATCTTGGTGGTAGGGCATTTCTTTGCCGGACGGGGCATGATCGAAACATTATTGGGCGATAATAATCCGATCGGAGATATCTCGCTTGATAATGCCGCACTCACGCACCTGCGCCAGACGCCGGACGGCAGCTTCGAACTTTTGATGCTCAATGATGTCCCGCAAACCCGCGCCGTACAGGTCGTAGCAGCGTAATGAAACGAATAGAGATTGGGGACAGACACTAGTGTCTGTCCCCGATTGTGATTCCAATATAAATATACAATTAGATGAAGATCGTAACTGCCGCGGTGATGTTCGTTGTTTGGTCCGCGTTGCGGCCGGCAAGGACCTGTTGCACGCCGGCATTGACACGCACCCGTTCATGGACCGGCATAATAAGGCCCCCTGTTATCGCGAAGCTGTCCGCGTCACTGCTTGAGTTGACAAAATCATGTGCGTAATTCAATTCCACCGCAGGCTGCAGCCACGAATAGACTTGATATCCGCACGCGCAGTTTATATCCCAGGTGCCGCGCGCACCCTGGCGATTTCCGATAAGAAGCCCATAGGCCGTATCACCATTGACGTTCCACCGGCCCCAATTCTTGGATACGATAAGTCGCTGCGTAAAGACCGTAGAATCCCCGCCGGGCCCTAAGCGATCGCTTCTGCTCTCCCTGCCGGAAGGAATAACGACTGACGGAAAATACGTGAACGTGAGTTCCCGTTCATCGGAATGATACAATTGCAGCTTACTGCCGATCTCGATATCCGACCAACCGTGGCCGTGGCTCGGAACGCCGTTGTCCTTATCAAAAAGGTCCGCGTACCCAATACCGAAATGAATATCGATACCGTCGACGATACCCGTGGCAAAAGCAAGATCGTAGGCATGTTCACGAAGATAGCCGCGCCTTCTGCGGTCCGCGTCATTGTCATACTGGCGCTTTGCCATGGCCAGGTTATATGTAAACCCCACTTCAATATCTCCCGGCGCCACCGGCCCGGCGTCTTCGGTGTTTATTTTTGACTGATCGGTCTCGAAATCGACCTCAGCGAAACCAACACCGTAGCCCGCGAGCAAGAACGCAAGCATAAAGGATAAAAACGTATAATATTTTTTTTCGTGTGCCCTTTGCGGCCTGAGATCTTTTACGCTATTTTTCATACTTCTTCCCCCCGTGATAAAAAGTGTACGGCCTTTTTTTATTGTTCCTTATAATCCCAAAAAAGTGATCGCGCAACCACACAGTAAGATTGCGAATCCCGAGAACGCGTGACCAAAGCGATCAAATACCCTAAGCGGCATAAGATTAATGCCGAAGGTGGCCAGGAAGACGACCCCTACCATAGTTCCGATCGTTACAACGCTGAAAATCCCGGCAACAAGCACCATGCCGACCATACTGTGTTGTGCCGCCGGATACATGATCAACGGAATGAGCGGTTCACAGGGCCCGAGAACAAAAATTACAAAAAGCGCCCACGGCACCGGACGAGCGAGAGACCATTTGCCATGCATATGCGCGTGTTCATCGAAATGCGTATGTTCGTGCTGATGGCTATCACCGTCACTATGGACATGCGCATGCGTATGCGGCGTGTTGCGTACCGCTCTTCTGATGCCGTAGGCGAAATATATAAGGCCAAACGCGATCAGTGCCCATGCCGCCCAATTGCCCCGGGCCGATTCGAATATCTCAAGTTTCTCAACAGCAACCCCCAAGATCACCCCCGCCAGGCCCAATACCACCGAGCTTCCAACGTGACCGATACCGCATACTAACGTAACGAGAAATGTTCTTAGATACGACCACTCACGCGATCTGGCCATCACTATGAAAGGAACGTAGTGGTCCGGCCCGAAGAGCGTGTGAAAAAACCCGATCGATGCCGCGGTGACCGCTAAGGTGAGCATTTCTTTTGTCATTCTGCGCCTCCTTGATATTACGATTTTAATATTCGTGTTACTCGTTCATAAAAAAAATATCCCGCTTAGCCGATCGTGCTCATCACGAATTTTCCGTGTTTCATGCCCTTGAGCGCGATCAGTTTATCGGCGAGTTCTCTGAGTTCTATCGCTTTCCCTTTAAGGGTGATGGTCTCAAGGCAATTGTTATGGTCAAGGTGGACATGCTGGGTGGAGAGGACCAGGTGCTGGTACTTGTGCTGGATATCAATGGATCTATTAAGAAGGTCGCGTTTGTGATGGTCGTAGACCAAAACGACGCACCCGCTCACCGTACGGTTCGTATCCCACTTTTCTGTGACCGTGTGTGAGCGTATCAAGTACCGAATGGCCTGTGAACGGTTCGGCAGTCGTTGTTTCCTCGCCAAACTGTCCAATTCCTTCAATAAATTATCCTCTAATGATACGCCGAATCGCTTCATTTTTGTGTTACCTTTTTGTATAAAGTAACACAGTTTCCTTATGTGTCAAGAACATTTTAACACATGTAACACATGGGGACAGCGCCCAGTGTTTTAAAAAGCTTTTTAAAACACTGGGCGCTGTCCCCAATACTACACTACTATATCGTGATCGTGGCGCCGGCCCCGACCGGGATATATGCCGGCCCGAAGGCCTTTTTTATTAATGTTATCGCGCGTTCGCCGGTACAATGCGCAGGTGCTATCTTTCTAACACCGCGCGCGCGGAACTCCGCGATAATGCCCTCGATCTCATCATCCTTTTTATCCTTGAGATGGAACCCGCCGAGAACAAGGTCTAAGGTATCGATCGTAAGATCGTTCCTGACTTTATCTATTATCGTGAGGATCCCCGGATGCGCGCATCCGGTAATGAGCGTGCACACCGTATCGGTCCTGATTATGAGCGATTGTTCATACAACGGTTTTCCTTTATACTCTGTTTTCATCTCGCCGCTTACAAAAATATGCGGCGCGATCTCGTGCAGGGTGGGATATGCGTCGTACCGTCCGCCATGCATGCCAATGTTGTCCTTGCACTCCTGGCTGAAATGCGGGCATCCGTACACGGTAAGCCCCGGCCGTTTTGCGAAAAGGCCCCATATCCCGTCGATATGGTCCCAATGTTCATGCGAAAGCACCACTGCCTGGATTCCGGCAGGATCAACATTCATTTTTTCCATGTTCGCACGCAAAGATCCCGGGTCCTCTCCGGTATCGAAGAGTATCGTATCATTGATCAGCACGGAAAATCCCCACCCGGTCTTAAACCCTCGTGCACTTTTTGTATTGTCGTACAGTATCTTTATGTCCATTATTCTGTGTCCCTCGTGTTGATGTATAGCGTATTGCGTATAACGTATAGCGTTACTACGTCGTCCCCCCTCTCTGAGGGGGGTGGCCGATAGGCCGGCCATGTCCCGCCCTCGGCCCCGCATTTATACGGAGCCTCGCGCCTAAAGGCGGGGCGTGGTTGGGACTCCGCCTGTGGCGGGGTCCCTTGCGGGAGGAGGTTTTACACACATTGTATGTTGTTCTCAAAACCCCCCTTACCCCCCTTAAAAGGGGGGACATACCTTTATTATCCTCAATTCCCGACTCTGCCTACTGTTGTCGTGGATGACAGAAAACTCGTGCCATTAGTATCTGATACTGATCGCTCCCCTATTTCTTCTCGATCAGTTCTTCGACTTCCTCGGCGCCCTCGGCGTAGAACTTTTCTTCATCCGGCGCGAGTTCTTTTAAAAGACGGAGGAACTCTCCGGCATGTACGCGTTCTTCATCGGCAATGTCCGTTAAAACTTCCTGGGCCAAAGCATCATCGGTCGATTCCGCAAGCTGCATATAGAGCTGGATCGCCTCATATTCGGCCGCGACCATAAAACGGATCGCGCGTATCAATTCTTCCTTTGTAAGTTTCCGCCCGCTTTTCAATCCTGAAAACGGGCTTCCAAATTCCGGCATACCATCCTCCTTTTTTTACCTTGGTGTCAGACACCAGTGTCTGACACCAATGCGTTTCACCGTGCTTGATATGATAAGATCACATCGCCCAAACGGCACCCCACATGCCGCGCAATAACCGGACATTTCGCGATAAAAAGAAAAAAAACAGGCCTGCGGCTTTGCGAAAG
>JAFGJY010000006.1 GCA_016928875.1 Candidatus Omnitrophota bacterium
AAGAACGATGATTTAAAAGTAAATATAAATACGGCAAATGCCGAAATTATAGATATACTGCTTGCTGCGGCGGTTTCCGACGATTCAACGCGGGAGATGCTTGGACAAGCGATCAATGATCATTTGACCACGACGGGTAAGGACGGTCGGAGCCGTTATTTCAGAAAAAGTCATTTAAGTGCATACGCCTTTCTCGATGAGGTCGGACTTACACGTGATGTTAAAGTGGTTTCTTTGGCAGTTCAATTCTTGCGGAACATTACGGTGGATTCCCAATATTTTTCAGTTGTAAGCCAGATCAATGGTAGCTACCACAAAGTATATGCTGTGCTTGGGCCGCAAGAAGCAAAGTCATCGAACAATGTATTGAGCAGTGATACAACAGATCTCGTGGTTTTAACGTGGCGAGAGATCTAATGGTATAAGGGGATAAAGCGCGATGCTGAAGAAGGGTATCAAACAATATTTTGCGATCGAGATAAATGAGAACGCACCGCTCAAGAACGAAGCCTCGATAAAGCTTTGGCGCGTTTCAGAACGTCCTACCCGGCGGGTCGAACTTCTCAAGTATAAGTTTTTTGCCCGGTTTTACGACCTTGTCTTCAAAGAGTTCCTTAAAGAAGCCGAAGAAGAATTTGGCTTAAGCACTAAGACATGCGGTTTGGTGTTGCCGCGTTCGAGCTTCATCATGCGGCTCATGGACATGCCCTATGGACGACGCAGTGAAATGCGCAAAATGGTATCATTGCAAGTGGGGCATATGTTGCCGTATGACTTTGAGGATATTATCTTTGATTTTTATGTGGCTGATAAAAAAGGAAAGGGGCAGGCGACAGTTGCGTTGTTCGTCATCACGAAACAGGTGATGACGAAGTTCACTGCACCGATGCGGGATCTTGGGATAAAACCTGCTTTTGTGAGCCCATCGACCCCACTTATTGCTACAACGTATCTCTCACTTATTGATGATCCTGCCGCCGATGTTCATATTCTAGTCGATGTTGATGCCGAGGTAGCAGAGCTCGTAGTACTCAAGGGGAATAATATTGTTCTTACTCGTAATATGAACTTTGTCCCGGGGCACACGGACGAATTTGTCAATCAGATACTGGTCAGTCTCGAGAAGGAAGAGCTAGGCATTGCCGGGTGCAAAGTACAGTATATATTGTTCAATCAACACAAGATCTTTGATGCAGTGTCTGCACAATTTCGGGCTAAATTCCCGAATTCGGTCGTACAAATCATCAATTACAATAGCGCCCTTAATAAGATGAAGATCGTCAAACGTGCGTCCGGTCTGTCGGATGATATCAGCCTCACATTGGGGGTCGGGTTGGTGCTCGGCAAGCTCGTGGAAAGTGTTGACCTTTTGCCGGATGAGATCAGGCGGGAAAAAGTCCAGGAGTTGACGTTCCGGACATTGTGTGTTACCGCGCTGCTCTTGATCGTACTGTGCATTTTGCTTATAGCATATTTTGTGAGTGATTATACACTTAAAACAAGGTTTAAAGACCAGATAACAGCGGCGGAAGATGCTATCGCAGCCAAGATCCGTGAAGCCAATGAAGTCGTTGACGGCATCATGGTGCTTAATGAAGTACAGATCAAGAAGAGTTTACCGTTAGATGTCGTGAATGAATTGTATGAGATCGTGCCTGCGGGTATTTTCCTTACGTTCCTCGATTATGATGTGGAAGATGGGGTCAAAGTACGTGGTATGGCCAAACAATTATCCGAGGTCTCAGATCTTGTTCTGCAATTCCAGCGATCGCCGTATTTCCATGAAGTCCAGATGAAGTTCGCAAAAAAAAGAATTGAGAATGGTGAAGAATTTGTTGATTTTCAGATCGATTGCTTGTTGATCGTAGGAGATGAGAATGACGAAGCTATTGCTTGATAAAAAATATCGCCTTACACTTATTTTAGTAGCTATCATTTGTCTGCTTGTGCTTTACGTATTCGTTGTTTATCCGGTCTACGAACATTGGCAAGAGATCGATCGCGAGGTTACTGTAAGTAAACAACGCTATCTTAAACATCGTGCATTGCTTGAACGTATCGATAAATATAATGTCATCTATGATAGGTTCAAGAATGAATTGCAGGCGAGCGGTAATCAGGAAGAGATCGCTGCCTTGTTCATGAAAGATCTGGAAGGGTTCGCAGCCTCGACAGGGCTTACGATAATCGACATTAAGATATTGCCGAAACTCTATGAGAAAAATGCGATCAGGTTCTTGGTCGAGGCCCAGATGGAGGCCGAGATCTCGCCATTCATTGCTTTCTTGAAGGCCATGGCTGCGACCGATAAGTTGATCATTGCAGAACGTTTGACCGTTGAGCGCAAGGGCCCGAGCGAGCCAACACTTTCCATTCACGCCGTATTTTCAATGACCAAAACCGTATAAAAACTCCTTTAACGATTGACATTCACCGTGAACTATAAGCAGGTATTAGCGTTTTTGAACGCGCGGCCGAATTTTGAGCGGTCGCAGAAATATTCGTATAAAAGAGATCTCGATCTTGCTCGGGTGCGTAATGCTCTTACAGCACTGAACGATCCGCATTATTCATATCCCAGTATTGTTGTTGCAGGAACGAACGGCAAAGGTTCTGTCTGCGCCATGCTTTCGGCAGCATTATGTGCTCATGGATATCGGGTCGGTCTTTACACCTCGCCGCACATTATCGATATACGTGAACGAATACAGGTCAACGGTGTATGGATCAGCACAATCGCCTTCCGGCATATCGTTTCAAGAATTCGCCGAAAAGTACTCGCGAAAATTTTGCGTTCACTTACGTACTTTGAGTTGATGACTGTCATTATGTTTGTTTATTTCGCGCAAAAAAAAGTCGATATTGCAGTGCTTGAAGTCGGTATGGGAGGACGATTAGACGCGACCAATGTTGTTAAGCCGCTTGTTTCGGTCATAACCGAAATAGGCTTTGATCACGAAGATAAGCTTGGACGTACCCTTTCAAAAATAGCGGGTGAGAAAGCCGGCATTATTAAAAAGCACGGGCTTGTTGTTTCCGCCCCGCAAAAGCCTGAAGCTGCAAAAGCGATCACAGCCTGCGCTCGTAAACAAGATGCACACCTTTACATGCTTAAAAGGAATAACGCTAAGGTAAAAATGAGACTTTTAGGAGAGCATCAAAGGGAAAATTATTATGTTGCTTTGCATGCTTTACGATGCATACGGCCTTTTTTGCCACACAGTTTGCAAGAGTCTGTTATCAAGCGCGCCATGACCTGTGTTACAATGCCCGGACGTTTGGAATTGATCGCTCGCCGGCCGGATGTTTTTTTAGACGGTGCGCATAATGCGGCGGCGCTCGATAAGTCCTTTAAGGCGCTTACAAAGACATTCCCCGGTAGGCGTCGTGTTATCGTTATCGGGATAGCACGTGATAAGAACCTTAAGAGGATCGTAAAGGTCATTGAACGGCACCGGCTGAAAATGATCTTGACCCAAAGTTCGTCTGAACGTGCATTATCTTTTCACGATTTCATATGTGCGGTTTCAGGAAGTTCTGCTATAATTGCTGGTTCAAAAGATGTTAGAGCGGCGATCGATCTGGCTCGCACCTCTGTCGGTGCCGGGGGGGTGGTCCATGTGTGCGGTTCATTTTACCTCATTGCTGACGTAAAGAAGATAAAGACATGAAAAAGACCGATCTGATCAATAAAGACACGATCTGCGCGATCTCAACGCCTGTGGGGCAGGGGGCTATCCATATCGTGCGGCTTTCCGGAAAGAACACAAGGCAGATCGCCGGGAAGGTCTTTCGCTTTGCGAATAAAGAGCAAACATTCAGAACGATAGAACCACGTATCATGTATTATGGAAAGGTCTGCGCGGCGCGTGAAGTGGTCGATGAAGCGTGCTTGGTCTATTTTAAAAGCCCACATACGTACACGAGTGAAGATCTGGTCGAAATCTATTTACACGGTAATTATATGATCGCGCATAAAGTCGTACAGCTTTTGGCCGACCGTGGAGCGCGCCTTGCCGAGAAAGGTGAGTTCACAAAGAGGGCTTTTCTTAACGGGCGGATCGACCTTTCTCAGGCTGAAGCCGTTAATGATCTTATTACTGCAAAGACCGAGTTTGGTGTAAAGGTCGCGATCGACAAATTGCAGGGACGATTGTCACGCGAGATGCATGAGTTAAGGCAAAAGATCGTTGCTATACTTTCCGAGATAGAAGCATTTGTTGACTTTCCTGATGAAGATATCGAAGTCCATTCTCGCACAGAAATAGGTGATGCCATACATGATGTACTTAAGGTGATTGATGCTTTACGTTCGAGTTATGAACACGGTGCGATCTTACGCGACGGGATACGGACGGTGATCGTTGGCAAGCCCAACGTCGGAAAATCGTCCCTCTTAAATACACTCATTAAACGTGATCGGGCGTTGGTCTCTGAGATACCGGGTACAACGAGAGATGCGCTTGAAGAACTGATCGATATTAATGGCATACTTTTCCGGATCATCGATACGCCCGGCATGCGCCGCGGAAAAGACAAGCTTGAGACCCTGAGCATTGAGCGATCCCGCGTTTATTTTGCGGAAGGGCAGCTTTTTATCATGGTATTAGATGGCTCTTGTCCACTTACGAACGGAGATACCAAGATCTTTAAACAGATAGCAGATAAACAAGTGATCTTTGTGATAAACAAGAGCGATCTGCCGGCTAAGATCACGGATTATGACATTAAGCAGTGGGGCAAACGTTCCACTATAATAACTGTTTCCACCCGGACACGGGCCGGCATTCCAGCTCTTGAAAAGAAGTTGGTTTCCTGTATGTGGCGCGGCCAGATCGATCACGATGATTTTATGATCACAAGTGAACGCCAATTCGATATATTGACCAAAATGCAAAAAAGTTTACGCCATGCCGTGGATGCTTTTCAAACACGTGCTTCACTTGAGTTTTTGGCGTTTGACCTGCGCGAGGCCCTTGATCATTTGGCAGCGATCGTAGGGGAAGTGTGCGGTGATGACATTTTGGATGTTGTGTTCTCGAAATTTTGTATCGGGAAATAACGCTGGCGGGTATAACGTTACAGGAGAAAAAAGTTCTTCACGACGATCTTCTTTATTGAATTGTGCCATTCACGGTTTAATTCCTCAAGATCATCTGACCATACCATATAAAATGCCTTTTTGGGGTCTTGCTTCTTATACAACAATTCAAGATATTGCTTGAATTGTTCTTTCCTTTGATCGCTTCCTGTTTCCTTAAAAAAGTGCACGAGGCTCCACGAGAGCGCGTATTGTTCCTTAGTGAGATTGTGCCGATCAGGCCAATCATAGTCTACGATATCAGAAATGTCCGGGATGGTATTGTTCCTATCCATAGTGGATAAAGTGCTGGCCCAGTCGGTCTTTGACGGTGATACCAATAGTTTGCTGAACCAGGTGGTCCTTGTTTTCTCGAAATATTCAGCCAGGCCTTCATTGAGCCATTGCGGCGGGCGGATGATACGTTCTTGCAGATACGCGTGAAAGCCTTCATGATATAGTGTGCGTACTGTCGATTCCATGCCTTGATACAGCAGAGCAAGTTCACCCAGCTCGAAACGATAGAATCCGCTTTCGCTGTGCGTCATACTCTTCTGTCTTTGATAATCCTGAAATTCCGCGCTATTGTCGAAGATCGTGATCTTAAAGCGGCGATTCATTTTTGATTCAAAAGGTAAGAGTTCTTCGTAATAAGGGAAGATGAGCGTGAATTTATCAGCAAGCTTTTCAGCGGTATTGCTCGGCATATTAGTTCGCAGGACCCAGTCCTTATTTATTTCAATGACCGTTGCAAAGGGGTCTGGTTGCTCTATACAACTGCTGAGAAGAAAAGCAGTTATGATATAACATATAGAAAGAGGGATTGTGTAGGAGTACGCTGATTTCTTCATGTGCATACTATAATCGATATTTTCGAATGCGTCAATAGGTGTATAATAATATAGAGGAGTGAACAATGCGCTTGATCTACATTGGTTCTTTTATTGTAACGTTGGTAATTATAGGCATATGGTGCAGTGCATTTGCGTTTGATCCTGAACTAGAGCGAGAAAAAATGGTACGCGAACAGATCGATCATCGTGGAGCGCCATTGACGAGGACCAAGGTACGTAATGAGCGCGTATTGGAAGCTATGCGTGCTGTTCCGCGGCATGAATTTATACCGACAGCGTGGCGTTTCATGGCGTATTGGGACCGTCCGGTCCCGATCGGATACGAACAAACGATCTCGCAGCCGTACATCGTGGCTTTCATGACCGAGAGCATTGACCCGCAATCTGATGATAAAGTTTTGGAAATAGGAACGGGGTCGGGATATCAGGCAGCGGTGCTTGCATTATTGGTTAAAGAAGTGTATACGATCGAGATCGTTGAGCCATTGGGTCGCAGCGCTGAAAAGGTGTTAAAAAAACTTGGCTATGACAATATCAAGGTCAGAATAGGCGACGGATATTTTGGCTGGGAAGAACATGCGCCTTTTGATGCGATTATCGTGACCGCAGCTGCGCCGGAATTGCCCAAATCGTTGCTTAAACAACTACGCGTTGGAGGAAAGTTATGCATCCCTGTGGGTGAAGAACACGCCATACAGGATCTTATGATCGTGACCAAAAATGAAGATGGGAGCTTTTCGAAAAATATTGTGATGCCAGTACGTTTCGTTCCGCTTACAGGGGAGCACCCAGAGCGTTAATCAGCGGGACGGTCTTTATCAATAAAGGTTTGAATTCGTGTGGGAATGAATTTCTTATCGGGGATGTCGATCTGTCCGTGGGCATCATAATGTTTTGAGTCTAATAACGTACCATTTTTTATGTAGCCTTCAGATTCAACGCGGCCATCTGAGTAATAGGTTTTGAATTGTCCGTTAAGGATGCCGTCTTTATAATTGATGAGCGTTTTGATAACGCCATTATCGAAATATTCTTTTACCTCTCCATTTAAGATACCTTTGTCATATGAATAGGTACTAAAAATAAAGCCGTTAGGATAATAGGCGGTGGCATTTCCATGTGGTTTACCGTCATTGTAAATCACTTTGCCTTTGATCGTGCCATCCTCATAATAAGTTTTACCGATGCCTTCGCCGAATGGATTTCCTTCTTTGTAGGTAAAGATGGTCTTGACCTTGCCATTGCGATAATATTCCTTGCGCATACCATGTAATCTGCCATCCGAATAATTTTCTTCAAGCATGAGAGAGCCGTCGTTAAAAAATTCTTTACTTATGCCATGTTTTTTACCTTGTGCGTAATTGATAATAGCACTGGTGGCCCCATCGGGGTAATAATACGTTACCGGTCCGTGCGGGAGACTATTTTGATATGTCCACAGGCAGAGGACCTGGCCTCTTTCATCATATTCGTTGATCATACCGTCCGGGATAGTGCCTTTGGTTTTGAGCACATGATCATTCGCACTAAATTTTTGCGATGCGATCTCAACGCCGTTGTTGTAGAACGTGGCGGTGCGCGTAGTGTTATCAGTAGTTCTGGTCACGATCGCATAGGCGTGCGTGGTGGTGATGATAAGGAGACTTACATAGACAAGGAACGATTTCAGAGAAGAAGGATATGAGATATTATAGTGAGCGTTTGAGGCCATATTCTTTCAGTTATTGTATCTCGTTGTTAATGAGTTAGTTACTAATAAATTCGCGAAATCCTCTCATGTGTTGCTGCATTCTACAACATCAAGAAGCTGTCGTGAAGTATATTTTTTTATGAATTTTGATCCATTTATACTAGACTATAGTTGCTTTTTATTTGACAATTAAAATGCCCTATGGTAGTATTCGAAGTTCCTATAGCAATTAACATATTGGGAGATAATGAGTTATGAAATTCGACATTGAAGCGTTGGCGCAGCTTGCCCGCATTGAGCTTGGACACAAAGAAAAAGAACGGTTAAGCGGAGATCTGGTCAATATCCTGAAATATGTTGAACAGATCGATGAACTTAAGACCGATGCGATCGAGCCGACAAGTCATGTGCTTGCGATCGAAAACGTTTTTCGTGAGGACGAGATCCGCGAAGATAGTGTTTCTGCCAGAAAAGTTCTCGATGTCCTACCGGATTCTTCCAAAGACGGTTCCTTTTTTAGGGTGCCGAAAGTGATCGAGGGGATCGAGTGATGGAGCTATTCAAATATGGCATCAAACAAGCCAGGGAATTCATACAGGCAAACAATGAGCATTTTCTCGCTTTGCAGCGTGCTTTGGTCGAACGGGCCGGCACGGTCGATAAAAAGGTCAATGCTTATGTTTCATTCTCCTCCTCAAAATTGCCGACGTCTTTAAATCAATTATCGGGTGGTCCATTGCATGGGGTTCCGGTCTCACTTAAAGACAATATGTGTACTGACGGGTGGGAGACCACCTGTGCTTCGAATATACTGCAAGGATTTATCCCGCCCTATGACGCGACAGTTATATCAAAACTAAAAGATGCTGGCGCATATATTTTTGCAAAATGTGACATGGATGAATTTGCGTTCGGTTCTTCGTGTGAAACATCGTGTTATAACGGACGGAACAATCGAAAGAAGAAGGCCAATGCGAGCGCAACGCGTAATCCTTGGAATGTTGACTATATCCCCGGCGGTTCAAGTGGCGGTTCGGCTGCTTGCGTGGCGGCTGATGAAGCGGTCTGTTCTCTTGGTTCCGATACCGGCGGATCGATCCGCCAACCCGCGGCATTATGCGGCGTGGTCGGTTTGAAACCGACGTATGGCCGTGTTTCACGCTACGGCCTGGTGGCATTTGGTTCAAGCCTTGATCAGATCGGGCCTTTTACAAAGACCGTGTATGATAATGCGTTGTTGCTGCAGGTCATTGCCGGACATGATCCCAAGGATTCAACATCAGCGCATGAACCGGTGGATGATTATCTGGCAACGATCAATAAAGGCGTAAAAGATTTACGGATAGGAATCCCAAAAGAGTATTTTAGATTTAAAATTCGTGAAGATATGCCAGAAAAAGAACTGATGGGGAATGAAGGGCTTGATTACGATGTTGAACTAAGAATTCGTGAAGCAATTAAAGTTTACCAAAATTTGGGTGCGAAGATTGTTGATATCTCACTGCCGCATACAAAATATGCGGTGGCTGTGTACTATATTATCGGTACTGCGGAAGCGAGTTCCAATCTCGCGCGATTTGATGGTGTGCAATATGGTTTACGTGTATACGCGGACAATCTGCGTGAAATGTATTTTAAGACGCGCGATGAAGGCTTTGGGGATGAAGCGAAACGTCGGATCCTTTTAGGGACGTTCGTGCTGTCTTCGGGATATTACGACGCTTATTACAAGAAAGCACAAAAAGTACGCACCTTGATCAAGCAGGATTTTGACAATGCTTTTCAGCAATGCGATGTGATATTGACGCCAACCTCTCCGACGCCGGCATTCAAGATTGGCGAGAAGCTTGATGATCCTATTTCAATGTACTTGTCAGATATTTTTACGATCTCGGCGAATTTAGCCGGAATACCGGCTTTATCGGTACCGTGCGGATTTTCAAAAAATGGATTGCCGATCGGCATGCAGCTTATGGGAAAATATTTTTCTGAGGCGACCTTATTTCAAGCAGCACATACATTCGAATCAGCAACAGACCACCACACAAAGAGGCCGGCGTTATGAGCACGGGGAAATATGAAGCGGTCATAGGCCTTGAAGTCCACGTTCAGCTGAACACGCAGAGCAAGATATTTTGCTCATGCAGGAATCGGTTCGGGGATCGTCCGAATGCCAATACCTGCCCGGTGTGCCTGGGATTGCCGGGATCTTTGCCGGTCTTGAATCGTAAGGTGCTTGAGAGTGCGATCAAGGTCGGGCTCGCGCTTAATTGTCATGTCGCCGAACGCATGAAATTTGACCGGAAGAATTATTTTTATCCTGATTTACCCAAGGCATATCAGATATCACAGTTCGATATGCCGGTGTCTGCCAAAGGCTACGTTGATATTATGGTCAATGGCGAGCCGAAGAAGATCGGCATTACCCGTGCGCACGTGGAAGAGGATGCGGGGAAATTGCTGCACGAGGGGATTAAGGACGGGAGTAATGTGGATTACAATCGTACGGGAACACCGCTTATTGAGATCGTCAGTGAACCCGACATGCGTATGCCGGAAGAAGCATACGAATATTTAACAGCGCTTAAAGCGATCTTGCAGTATCTTGAGGTCAGTGATTGTAATATGGAAGAAGGAAGTTTGCGCTGTGACGCGAATGTTTCTATTCGTCCGCGCGGGCAAAAAGAGTTCGGTGTCAAGGCTGAGATCAAGAACCTTAATTCATTTAAAGCGGTAGCGCGCGCTATACAGTATGAGATCGACCGCCAGACCGATAGTATCGAAGAGGGAGATACAGTAGTGCAAGAGACGAGATTGTGGAACGATGCTAAGGGTGTTACTACGTCGATGCGTTCAAAGGAAGAAGCGCATGATTATCGATATTTCCCGGAACCGGACCTTGTGCCGTTCGTCATATCTCGTGAAATAGTCAGCAAGATCAAAGCTACGATGCCGGAACTGCCGCGCGAACGCCAGCAACGTTTTGTTGATACGTATGGCATAACCGTTCTCGATGCAGCAGTCCTTACTCAGGAAAAGCGATTAGCCGATTTCTACGAAGAAACCGTTGCGTGCGGATCTGACCCGAAAGCAGCGTCCAATTGGATCGCCAATGAATTGTTGGGCCAGATGAAACAGCGCGATCTGACCATTGCAACGCTTACCATTACGCCAAAGGCAATGGCTAATTTGATACAGATCATTAATAAGGGACTTATCAGCGGGAAGATCGGCAAGGATGTACTTGGTGAAATGTTTTCGACCGACAAGTTGCCCGAAGAGATCGTTAAGGCCAAAGGCCTGTTGCAGATCAGTGATGAAGGAGCTATTGCACGGGTGATCGACGAGGTTATTGCGGCTCATCAGAAATCGGTCGATGATTACCGTGCCGGAAAAAAGAACGCGCTTGGATTTCTGGTCGGCCAGGTCATGCAAAAGACCAAAGGCAAAGCCAATCCCGCATTGGTCAACAAGATCTTAACCACAAAATTGGAGGCATAGACGTATCGTGATCACTCATCGTACGATCAAGGGTGAGGCGTTTTGTATTCTTTTCTTGTTCCTCTGTGGATGCATATCGAATTCGGGATATGAAAATACGCGCCTGATCGAGACTCAAATGAATGCTGCCAAAAAAACCAAGAAGTTCGAGAAAGCGTTCGAAGAGATCGTTGCGGACGAGGAAATGCCCTTCATTTTTTCGATCGATGAACAAGCCGCAGAACTGTTACCCGCTGCGGACAAAGAGATCTACGAAACGTTGCCTGCATACATAACAACACTAGTGCTCATTCAAGAAAAATATGTGCGTTCTGTATCAACAGAAGACTTATCAGAGGCATCCCTCAAGGGGATGTGTGCGGCATTAGATGATTACTGCGATTTTTTGACCGAAGAGGAATATGCGTCCCTTAAACGTGAGACCAATGGAGAATACAGCGGTATTGGCCTTGTAGTCGGTGTGCATGATGGCTATTTGACCGTCATAGCGCCGATCGAAGGATCTCCGTCCGACAAAGCTGGCATTAAAGCAGGGGATCGGGTCATAAAGGTCAATGATATAGTAGTAAGTGACTTGGAACTGTTTGAAGCGGTCGAATATTTACGAGGAGAATCAGGGTCTGAGGTTTCATTGACGATCAAACGTAGAAGTGTGGCTGAGCTGATCGACGTTACGCTAATGCGGGGGATGATCGAGATACAAAGTGTAAAACCGATGAGGCTTTTACGCGGTGATATAGCCTATGTGCGAATGATCGAATTTGATGCACATGCCAGTGAGTTGTTAGAGGAAGAACTTGAACGTGTTGAGGAGGGGAATGCACGTGCGCTTATACTTGATCTCAGGAATAATCCCGGGGGATTGCTTTCGGCCGGCGTTGAGGTAGCGCATTATTTTCTTGATAAAAACGAGATCATCGTGACAGCACAAGGCCGCGAGGCGGAAGAAGTATTGCGCGTTGTTGCGAACGGAGAGCGGATATGCCCGGACATACCGATCGCAGTGTTGATCAATCAAGGCAGTGCCAGCGCTTCGGAGATAATAGCGGCCGCTATCCGTGACCATGGGCATGGCCTGATCGTCGGCGAACGATCGTTCGGTAAAGGTTCGGTCCAGATGGTCATACCGTTTAAGAATAAAACAGCGATCAGGCTCACGGTAGCAATGTATTTCACGCCCAACGGTGAATGTATCGACAAGCAAGGCATTGAGCCTGATGTTGAAGTAGAACATGCGTTCGTTGACAAAACGCTCGTGAGCGATGATCCGTACAGTGAAGCATACCTTTTGAATGACAAGCAGATCATCGCTGCGCTCGATGTGCTTGATAAAGCGATCGCTCAGAGAGGAGACGTTCGCAATGCCGCGTAAGAGACGGTTCCTTACACTGGGGATCGAGACATCATGTGACGAGACGGCATGTGCGGTACTTGAGAATGATGCGAACCTGCTTTCGAGTGTTGTGGCCTCGAGCCTTGATCTGCATAAACAATTTGGCGGCGTGGTGCCCGAGATCGCATCGCGGCATTGTCTGGAATATATTCGTCCTGTGTATGACCAGGCTTTGAAAGAAGCAGGTGTCTTGACCGAGGATATCGATCTTATAGGTGTTACCTATGGGCCCGGGCTTGTCGGGTCATTACTTGTGGGATTGACCTTTGCAAAGGCCCTTAGCTATACACTTGATATACCGTTTGTCGGGGTCAATCATCTTGAAGGCCATTTGTACGCGAACTTTATTCGCAATACCGTCGGGGCTGTGCCGTATGTGGGACTGATAGTTTCGGGTGGACACACGTCGATCGTGTACAGCAAGAATAATGCTTTTACCTTGATAGGAGAGACGCGCGATGATGCGGTCGGAGAGGCCTTTGATAAGGTTGCAAAAATGTTGAACCTGGGCTATCCGGGCGGTCCGATCATCGAAAAAAAAGCTCGTTTCGGTGATCCGCGGCGGATCAAGTTCACGTGTGCTACATTACCGGGCTCACTTGATTTTAGTTTTAGTGGCATAAAAACAGCTGTTTTATATTATATTCGCAAACTCAAGAATGTTGAATGTGAAGTGCCGGATATTTGTGCTGCATTCCAAGATTCAGTCGTGCGTGTTATCGTGGACAAAATTATTACAGCGGCGCGTGAGCGCAAGGTAACGACGATCGTTGTCGGCGGCGGTGTGAGCGCTAACCAGTATTTACGTGACCGGCTTACGGAGGTTGCGGCTGAAGAAGGCATTACAGTGTTGTTTCCAATGATCAATGAAGCGATCGATAACGGAGCAATGATCGCCCGCTGTGCGTATTCAATGTATCAGCGGGGAAAACGTTCACTTTATACGTTAAGCGCTGATCCTAGTTTGAGTTTTTGAAAGGGTAATACTGTGTATTCGAAGAAAGTCATACAACGGCTTTTAACTGACGTTGCGAAAAGAAAGATAACACCTGGACAAGCGTTTGAGCGTTTGCGTGATCTACCGTACGAAGCGCTCGGTTTTGCGCATCTTGACCATCACCGGCATTTGCGCAAGGGATTTCCTGAGGTTGTCTATACACCCGGCAAGCGTGTTAATGATCTTAAGAAAATCGCTCTATCATTTAAAAAAAGCAAAGTTGAATTCATACTTACGCGGATAGAAGAGCCGGTCGTTGAGAAATTGCGCGCTACGATCCCTGAACTTGTTTATAATAAAAGTGCGCGTGTAGCATATCTACGGAAAAAGCGGAGGAGCCATGGAACTAAAGGAATGGTTACCGTTATTACTGCTGGTAGTTGCGACATACCTGTTGCTGATGAGGCGGCCGTAACGCTTGAGATCATGGGACATCGCGTTGAGCGTATCTATGATTGTGGCGTTGCGGGGTTGCATCGTTTACTTGATCATCTGCCGAAGCTCAAGCGTGCAAAAGCGGTCATTTGCGTTGCAGGAATGGAAGGTGCATTGCCGTCGGTCCTCGGTGGATTGATCGATAAACCGATCATTGCCGTGCCTACAAGCGTCGGATACGGTACGAGTTTTAGCGGCATTTCGGCCCTTTTGACGATGCTGAACGCCTGTTCGCAAGGTATCGCGGTCGTCAATATCGACAACGGTTTTGGTGCCGCTATGTTCGCAGCATTGATAGCACGATCATAATATTATTAGATACATTTAATGACCATCCCGGCAAAAAATAAAAAAAGGAGGGGATGATGGATATCTTTTATCCGATCAAAACATTATTCGCACGTGTATTTCGATTAGGTGGCAAGGACCAGCGCAGGTCGCGGCGCGATCCGAAGCATATTGAGGTTATGTATGTGACCCGTATGCGGGAAGTGCTGAGCGGCCATGCCAAGGTCCTCAACGTCAACAAAGGTGGTCTGTGCCTTGACCTTGATCAAATGATCGAGGCAAATGCAACGATCGCGGTCACGATCAATCCGCATACGGTGATAAAGTATATCAACTTCAAAAAGGTCATGCGGGACGAACGCGGCCGGTGCTTGTTCAAGGTTTTGTGGGTTAAAAACAAGGAAGGTGAGCAAGGATGCTTTGCGGGAGGGTTCTTCATCCCCAGCGATGCGGACGAGAACGAAGAGTGATGCTTGGGTTACCAAACAATCGAATAACATAGTGGAGAAACATGCGGATAGCACTTATTGATGGGACGAATGGCGTGAGCGCTGATATGATCCTTGGCGCTTTTTTGGATGCAGGTGTAAAACTTTCTGATCTGCGAAAGGCGCTTGCGGCGGTAAAGATAGGGCGCTATGCGATCACAGCTAAACAGCAAACGGTGAATTCATTTCGTGGAGTCGCCTTCAGGGTCGCGTATAAAAAGCGGGATTACGTGCATATTCATTATTCGTTTATTCGTACATTGATAAAAAAAAGCCGCTTAAAATCCCGTGTAAAACAGCGCGCCTTGAAGATCTTTGATATTATTGCTACGGCTGAAGCGCGTGCTCACGGTATTCCGAAAAGTAAAGTGACATTCCATGAAGTCGGCGCAATCGATTCACTGGTGGATGTGATTGGGGTGAGCTGGTGTTTCGAACATCTGAAAATAAAAAAGGCATTTGCGGTCAATCTTTCCGATGGCCATGGGGCGATCCGTCATCGTGGGCATGGTCGGATGCCTGTGCCTTCAACGGCAACGCTTGAGATATTGAAAGGTACATGGTTGTGCCGATCGAAAATAAGGGGCGAATTGATAACGCCTACGGGTGCAGCTATTATTAAGGCGTGTTGTGAAACCGATGTAGCGCCGCTTTCGTATATTATCGATACAATTGGGTATGGAGTTGGCAGTCGGAGATATGCTGATCATCAAAGTATGTTACGGCTCGCCGTGGGAGAAAGTTCACAGAGATTGCTCGAAGAGCGGATCGTCGCGCTTGAGACCAATATTGATGATATGAGCCCACAGGCGTATCAAGGGTTGAACGAGAAGCTTTTTAAAGCGGGTGCGCTTGATGTTTTTGCAGTTCCGGTATTCATGAAAAAACAGCGCCCGGCGTTCATGCTTGTTGTTCTTCTGCCACATCATATAAAAGAAAAAATAGCGGCCGTTGTTTTCGAAGAAACAACGGCTTTTGGTATGCGTTTTTCGGAAATGGACCGTTACATTCTTGAACGGCGGTTTTCTACGATAAAAACAAAATATGGCCAAGTGAAAGTCAAGATCGGCACGTTTTATGGAGTCGATCGTGTCATTGCACCTGAGTTTGAGGATGTCAAGAGGCTTGCTGCACGCGGCCGGAGATCGTTCAAAGAAGTTCATCGCGCTTGCATGAACGCGGTACGTAAGATGTGCTAACGTCTGCGTTCTTCTTGACATAAGAAGGGCAAATAGATACAATTTTGACTTAATTCTAATATTACCAAGTACGAAAAGAGGGTATACCATGAAATTACGTCTGGGGCTGCCGAAGGGGAGCTTGGAACAATCGACATTCAATTTGTTTACAAAAGCGGGCTTTAAGATATCAAATCAGTCCCGCTCGTATTATCCGTATTGTGATGACCCGGAACTCGAGATCATTCTGTTCAGACCGCAGGAGATGCCGCGCTATATACAAGATGGTGTTATCGACGCCGGGTTGACCGGCTATGATTGGATCGTTGAGAACAATGCTGATGTTAAAGAAGTGCTCGATCTTGTGTATGCAAAGCAGACCAAGAAGAAAGTGCGTTGGGTGCTGTGTGTTAAAGAAGGCTCAAAGTTCAAGACCGTTAAAGACCTCGCAGGAAAGAAGATCGCCACTGAACTTGTGAATGTAACCAAGAAATATCTTAAGAAGAACGGGGTCAAAGCTGATGTCGAGTTTTCATGGGGTGCGACTGAGGTAAAACCGCCTGATCTTGCAGATGCCATTGTTGAAGTAACAGAGACAGGGTCGAGTTTGCGGGCTAATAATTTAAAGATCATTGATACGATCCTTGAATCCTCAACGAAACTGATCGCGAACAAAGAGAGTTATAAGGAGCCGTGGAAGAAAGCAAAGATCGATAATCTGGCGATGTTGCTCAATGGCGCTATCATCGCGGAAGATAAGGTCGGTCTTAAAATGAACGTCCAGGAGAAAGGCCTTAAAAAGGTTTTAGCGCTTTTACCTGCATTGCAAAAACCGACCGTTGCAGCGCTCGCCGAAAAAGGGTGGGTCGATGTCGATACCGTGATCGATGAAGCATTGGCCAAGGTGCTTATTCCAAAACTTAAAGAAGCCGGTGCGAGTGGAATCATAGAATATCCATTAAATAAAGTCATTTACTAAAGAGGAGATTTGTATGCCCTGCGGGAAAAAGAGAAAACGCAAAAAGATGAACAAGCATAAGTTGAAAAAGAGAAGGCGTCTTAATAGACACAAGAAGAAGGGTAAATAACCTTTTTCGTTCCAAACAACATAAAAGAGCTTACCCGCGTATATATACGCGGATAAGCTCTTTTTTTATGTGTCATTTCTTAATATCCTTGACCGCTTACTCTATTTAACTATAATGATATGAGTTAGATAAGTAAATGTTCCCCAGAGGAAAGGAGGTATCGTCATGGAACGATCACTGGAATTATGTGCGTTGGTCGCGAGTGTGGCTATGCCGTTCTTTAATATCCCGCTTATAGCACGGATCATAAGCCGGCGTTGCTCCGACGATATAAGTATTACATGGGTGGTCGGGGTTTACGCGTGTATTTTACTTTTATTCCCGTATGGGTTTTTGTACGGTGAATTCGTGTTGAAGGTATTTTCATTGGCTAACATTGCATTTTTTAGTGTTGTGGTCTTCGTGACCATTCTATTTCGCGTGAGCAAAAAAAGGTCATAGGATAATTATCAAGAAGGAGCGTTCATGAGCAAGCATTTCAGGCCTGAGTTTGACCCTCAGAAAGGGCTTATTATTTACAATCTTTTTCCGCGCATTGTCGGGAATATCTCAAACTGGTATAGATATGTTGATCATGCTGCGGATATGAATTTCAATACCATCTACATCAATCCCTTTTTCTATCCTGGTTTTTCCGGAAGCCTTTATGCTCCCAAAGATTATTATGAGTTCAATCCGCTTTTTTTGGACCGCAAAAACGGCGCTAAACAACTTGAAGAGTTCTGCGTGTATGCCCATTCCAAGGATATGCGGGTTATCATGGACCTCATCATCAACCATACGTCGATCGATTCGGTATTGGTCGAACAACATCCTACGTGGTATAAGCATAACCCTGACGGTTCGATCAAAAATCCTTCGGCGATGGACCCGGCTGATGCGCGGAATATTACGGTATGGGGTGACCTCGCAGAGATCGATAATGAACATTCCGAAGATAAAGAGAACTTATGGGCGTATTGGCGCGATCTCGTATTATTTTATTTGTCATTAGGATTTGATGGATTTCGTTGTGATGCGGCCTATCAGGTTCCTCCGGAATTATGGCGGTTGCTTATTACCGATGCGCATGGCAGGGAAGGTGATGTATGCTTCATTGCTGAGACATTAGGATGCACGGAGGAAGACCTTGTTGCTTTGTCCAAAGCTGGGTTTAGCTATGTTTATAATAGTGCGAAGTGGTGGAATTTCAAAGACGAATGGTGCTTTAAACAATACAACATGAGCCGTAAGTATTGTCCTTCACTTTCATTCCCGGAGACGCATGATACTCCACGGCTTTTCGCGGACGTCAATGGTGATATCCGCCAGGTCAAAATGTGGTATCAGTTTTCGGCATTCTTTTCTAAAGGGCTCATGATGCCGATCGGTTTTGAATATGGGTTCAAACGAAAACTCGATGTGGTCATGACCCAACCGCAGGATTGGGAGACACCGCGGATCGACCTTACGGATTTTATTCGAGATGTTAATTTTTTAAAGGCGGGATATAAGGTGTTAAATCAAGATAGCGAGATTGAGATTCTCCCGCATAATAATGAGAACATTTTTATGATGCTCAAACTTGATGCAGACCGCCAGACTCGCGTGCTTGTTATCATCAATCTTGATCCGCACAATAAACATGTTGTTTCTTTGCGGAATTTACGCGATATTATGAAGCTTAGTTCAGCCGAAAGCCTTAAGGACGTTTCGCCGGAAGCGGCGCTGGTGCAAGTCGGCAATGAATTCATGTGTGAATTGACGCCATATCAGGTGAAGATCATTTATGGTTCTTTGGCAAAACGATGGTGGGATTAAAAACACGTGGAGTTAAGCTATAAGCGGTAAGTCGTAAGCTTTGATTTTTATATTAAAAGAAAAAAACCGTTTCCTTGAAATGAAAACGGTTTTTTTACAGCTTAAGGCTTATAACTGTATTCAGAGTAAATAAAAAATCGGGATGGGCGGATTTGAACCGCCGGCCTCTACGTCCCGAACGTAGCGCTCTAGCCAAACTGAGCCACATCCCGAAATATATAAAGGTTAAAAGATAAAGGGTAAAGTTGAACGCTCGGAGAAAAAGATGTCAGCTTTGTATGGATCAAATGTTGAAGATAAAATTTGAATGCTTAACATAAAGAAGAATTATGTCTTGCGCTTATTTTATCCTTAAACCTTTAACCTTTATCCTTGTTACAATGGGCAATACTGGACTCGAACCAGTGACCTCTACCATGTGAGGGTAGCGCTCTAACCAGCTGAGCTAATTGCCCTGTTCAAGATATGTAATTGTAGATATTTCTCGTTTATTGTCAAGGGGATAAATAAATGGTGCTGGCTGAGAAGAGAGTTCATGTACGCTTTACCGGGCGCGTGCAGGGGGTTGGCTTTCGTTACACTGTTGCATCGCTTTCCTCTACGTTTGATGTTGCTGGTTATGTGCGTAACGATTATGATGGGTCCGTAGAGCTGGTGGCGGAAGGAACAGAACGAGCATTGATAGATTTTGTGACCGCGATCATGCACAGCGGGCTTGAGCGCTATATTACGAACCATACCATCGATTGGTTTCCCAGTAAGAGTGAATTTACAAAGTTTGGGATCAAATATTAAGGACGTTTGATGCAGACGATCGAGATCAAAAATGTTGCCAAATCGTTTTCTAACGGTGTTGGGCGAACAAAAACCTTCATAAGAGATCTCACATTTTTTGTCGAAAAGGGAAGTATCGTAGTGCTTATTGGCCCAAATGGTTCCGGTAAGACGACACTCATCAAAATGATACTTTCGCTTTTGCGCACTGACAAAGGGACGATTTCCGTGCTTGGAGCTGCTACGGGCACAATGGATGTACGGCGCGAGATCGGCTATCTGCCGGAAGTTCCGCGTTTCCCTGAATATCTCAATGCCGAAGAGTTCTTACAGTATGTGTGCCAGCTTAATGATATGCCACGCGCACAGATCAGTAGTGAGATCAGTAACGTTTTAGAACGTGTAGAATTGAACAAAGCCGCAACGGTGCCAATTAGGAAATATTCCAAAGGCATGAGGAAGCGGCTTGGCATAGCGCAGGCGATCATTGGCGACCCTAAAGTCCTTATTCTCGATGAACCGCTTGATGGGCTCGATCCGTGTGGAGCGCATATTTTTAGTACGATCATGAAAAAGACAAGAGCAAAAGGCGTAACCGTCCTTTTGACGACCCATCTTTTAAATGAAATCGAAGAATATGCGGACAAGGTTGCGATCATAAAAGAAGGCACGATAATTTTCGAAGGAATGGTGAATGAGATCAAAGACAACTCGTTGAGTGAGTTGTATATGCGTGTGGTGAAATAAACGAGGGTTGATATATGGAAGTAGCATTCAAGGTCCTGTGTATGGCGATGTCGTATTTTATTGGGGCATGCCCGACAGCATTTATCACGGGTAAACTTGTGAAGAACATCGATATTCGTGAATACGGCAGTGGCAATGTCGGAGCGACCAATGTCTTCCGCGTTGTCGGGAAAAAATGGGGCATTTTTGTGCTTATTGTTGACATCCTCAAAGGCGTATGTGCTGTTGTTATTTGGCAATATGTAGATAACGCGTTCGATGGGCCTGAACTTTCACGCCGTTTCCTTTTTATCTGCGGGATTATTGCGATCCTTGGGCATAATTGGACGATTTTCCTTAATTTCAAAGGGGGCAAAGGCGTTGCTACAACACTTGGCGTTTTGCTTGGGCTTTTTCCAGTCTCGGTCTCGATCGCGGCTGCGGTGGCGTTTACGTTGATCGGGATCACACATTATGTGTCGATCGGCTCGATCGTCGGAGCCATCATTTTCCCGATTATTTTTGTGATTACAAATCACGGCATGCCCGATTTCGCCTTTTTTATGATCGTGATCTGTATAATTGCGATCATGATCATTATAAAACATAAGACTAATATCAGAAGGTTGCTTAAAGGGGAAGAGAACAAGGCATTTTAAAGGGGTATTTATGCCTAAAAAAAGGATCGGGATTTTTATTATTGCGTATCAGGCCGTACGGACTCTGATAACTGCGTACGAACGTATTCCACAATCGATTAAGGATGCAGCTGAAGAAATTTATGTCATCGATGATTGCAGCAATGATAATACATATTTCGCCGGCCTCGGATATAAACATGAATACAATATTGACAAACTGAAGATCTTTCGCAATCAAACCAACCTACGCTATGGCGGCAATCAGAAAAAAGGATATGAATACGCGATCGAGCGGGGATTAGACATTGTTGTGATGCTTCACGGCGATGTGCAGTATGCGCCGGAAAAGATCCCGGACCTGATCGCGCCGCTTATAAATGACGAAGCGGATCTGGTCATGGGGTCACGTATGCTCGAAGCGCCGCTGCGTGGCGGCATGCCGATCTGGAAATATTGTGGCAATCGTTTTCTCACCTGGATGCAGAATAAAGCACTTAAGACAAATCTTAGCGAATTTCATTCCGGTTTTCGTGCCTACAATGTGCATGCCCTAAAACAACTTCCATTCAAAGAACTTACTGACGAGTTTCACTTCGACACCGAGATCGTGATCCAATTCCTGGAAAAAGGATTGCGTATCAAAGAGATCCCTATGCCGACCCATTACGGCCCTGAATCACATCAAGTTGGCTTTAGAGAATCCGTACGTTACGGATTTAATATCCTTAAGACTCTTTTTGAATACAAAGTGCACAAAGTCCCGTCTCTTACCTTAAAGACCAAGAAGTACGATGTTTAAAGACTTACGTGTCATACTGAGCTTGTCTCAGCATTTCTTTGCTTTGAGATCCTGACCTTTTCAGGAGGACAAAAATAAATAATTGTGCGTTTATTTACCCTAACAAGAGGTTGAGATGAGGTTGATGAGGATAGAAAATTGGGCATGCAATGTAATGGAATTTGTTTGCTTATGGCGTATGTTATCAAGTTAATTCAACGAAGTAAATAATCGGTCGTTATTTTATCTTAAGAGGAAGGGTAATAATGTCCTTCGTGCATAAGATGATTGAAGACAAGAAACTGGCGCTTACGATTTTTTCAGAGGACGTGAGCGATGAAGTTCTGATCGCGGCTCGTGAGGCAATGGTGAGGCATCCTCAATGGAAGCCTGGGTTCAATGAGATCGTTGATATCAGAAAAGCCACTTCAGAGCATGTTACCGCAAAGGGCTTAAGGCATCTAATGGCAATTGTGCGGAAGCATGTGAAAGTGAATTTCAAGACCGCTATTGTCGCGCCTGATCTCTTGTCGTATGGAATGAGCCGAACCTATGAAGCAATTACTGCTGAATCATTTGAAGAGGTGGCGGTATTTAAGACAATGGAGGAAGCATGTGAGTGGATCGGCATCGATAAAGGATGCGTGGAGTAACCTTTTAACTTTTTTCAGAAAAATTCAACTTTAATATACAACTTGACATAATGGCCTTACATTGATATAGTTATGCAGTCTTCGGGGAGAGGTGAAATTCCTCAACCGGCGGTGAGAGCCCGCGAGGGACGCAATAGTGCCCTGATCCTGTGAAATTCAGGAGCCGACAGTACAGTCTGGATGGGAGAAGATAGCGTAACATACTTAAAATGAACTAATTACGAACCCCGAAGAAGTCCCTTCGGGGTTTTTTATTTATCAGGCCGCAAGTTACAGGCTACAAGCTGCAGGGTTTCATGCAGCCTGAAGCTTGTAGCTTGAAGCAAGAACAAGGAGTACCAAATGGGTTTCTCACCGATCGAAGAGATACTGGCAGATTTTAAGCAAGGTAAGATGGTGATCATTACCGATGATGAGTCACGTGAAAATGAGGGGGATATAATTTTTGCGGCTGAGGCCGTAACACCGGGGAAGGTGAATTTCATGATCACGCATGGGCGTGGGCTTGTGTGCGTGCCTCTGGCTGAAGAACGGCTACGTGAACTTGAACTCAAGGATATGGTCGAGGAAAATGAGGACTCGTTTAAAACTGCGTTCACCGTTTCGGTCGACGCGCGCGAAGGCATAACGACCGGGATATCAGCGTATGACCGCGCACGGACGATTGAGTTGCTTGCGCGTAAAGAAACACGGCGTGGGGATTTTACCATGCCGGGGCACGTCTTTCCGCTTAGGGCAAAAGAAGGCGGCGTACTTATCCGCAGTGGGCACACCGAGGCTGCGGTCGATCTCGCGCGTCTTACGGGATTTTCAAAAACAGCGGTGATTTGTGAGATTATGAATGATGATGGATCGATGGCGCGTACGCCTGAGCTTCTTAAATTTGCTGAAAAACATAACCTCAAGATCGGTACGATCGCATCGCTTATTGAGTATCGCCGCAAGCACGATCATTTGATAGAGCGTTTGGCAGAATCAAAGATCCCGACACACTTCGGGGAATGGAAGCTTATCTGTTACCGGTCACTGATTGATCAGTATCAACATATTGCTCTTGTTAAAGGTGAGATGACCCAAGAACCGACCTTGGTACGTGTGCATTCAGAATGTTTCACGGGCGATGTCTTGGGTTCACTTAGATGCGATTGCGGTGAACAGCTTTCGACTGCGATGGGTGTTATCGAAAAGGAAGGTCGCGGTGTCATATTGTACATGCGTCAAGAAGGCCGGGGCATCGGCCTTGCCAATAAACTAAAAGCATATCATCTTCAGGATCAGGGGCTCGATACGGTTGAGGCCAATGAAAAACTTGGTTTTAAACCTGACCTACGAGAGTACGGGATTGGCGCGCAAATCCTGGTTGATCTAGGGATCGGTCAGATACGGCTCTTGACCAATAATCCGCGCAAGATTGTTGGGCTAGAAGGGTATGGGCTTAAGGTCATAGAGCGGGTACCGCTCGAGATCGAGCCGCATCACATCAATCAACGATATTTAGCCGCCAAAAAAGATAAATTAGGACACATTTTATCGTTCATAAAAAATAAACAGGGATGATTAAGTGGTATAGACATGGTAGACGCGGGCTTTAGCCCGCGCTGTACAGAAGTGTTGAAAAATATTGGATATAATTGAACATACGCAGGCTAAAGCCTGCGTCTACCACACAAATGAACGGGGAAGTCAAAAGTATATAAACACAGGGGGGATACAATGGTAAAAAAGATCGAAGCTAATTTAAATGCACAAGGTAAAAAGTTCGGGATCGTGGCCTCACGGTTCAACGAATTCATTACGAACAGGCTGGTCGAAGGGGCGATCGATTCGCTCAAACGTCACGGCGCTAGTGAGAACAACATCGAAGTAATATGGTGTCCTGGTTCATTTGAGATACCGCTGGTATGCCAGACTTTGCTTCAAATAAAAAAATATAACGCTGTCCTTGCACTTGGCGCGGTGATCAGGGGCGAGACGCCGCATTTTGAGTACGTTGCCAGTGAAGTCACGAAAGGCGTTGCCAAAGTATCGCTGGACACAGGCATTCCGGTCGTTTTCGGTGTCATAACAGCTGACAGTCTTGAGCATGCCATCGACCGGGCCGGTATGAAGAGTGGCAATAAAGGGGCAGAGGCGGCTGAGAGTGCGATCGAGATGGCGAATTTAAAAGCTGAAATTTCAAAGGAATAAGGGTAAAATGACACAATATGTAAAAATTGTTGTTGATCTTTTTGTTATAAGCCAAGGGTAGGGTAGATGCGTAAGAGAACTAAAGCACGTGAGATCGCGATGGCGATCCTCTATCAACTCGATGTTTCGGAAGGTTCGCTCGATGAACTGCTTGCAACATATTGGGAGGATCATGAGGTCATTGAACCGGAGATCAAGCAGTTTGCAGAACGCATTTTGCGGGGGACCGTGCAGGAACTGCCATCCATTGACGCTATACTTACGAAATATGCCGATAATTGGCACCTTGAACGGATGGCAGTTATCGATCGCAACATTCTTCGTTTTGCCATTTACGAGCTGCTTTACATGCCTGATATTCCCCCCAAAGTCACCATAAATGAATCGGTGAACATTGCCAAGAAGTTTTCCTTAGGCGAGTCCGGGAAATTCGTCAACGGCGTATTGGACAAGATCAACCATACGGAAAAGCCGCGCATATGAAGGTGCGGATATCTTCGAATACCACAGGAACATTATGAACTTTGACGAGAATATAATGTATAAAGCCATTGGCCTGGCGGAAGGCGGGCGGCGGCTTGCGCATCCGAATCCTATGGTCGGTGCAGTGATCGTTAAGAATGGCGAGATCTTGGCCGGCGGTTTTCATCAACGCTTTGGTGGCCCACATGCCGAAGTGAGTGCGATCAAAAAGGCTGGGGTTCAATGTAAAGGGGCAACATTATATGTGACCCTTGAGCCGTGTTCAACGACCGGGAAAACACCGCCATGCGTTGAGGCAGTCATCAAAGCAGGCTTTTCTAAAGTAGTGGTTGGAGCGATCGACCCGAACCCTGCACATAAGGGATGCGGTATTCGCATGCTTCGTAACGCAGGGATAGAAGTTGTCATTGGTGTTCTTAGGGATGTTGTCGCGCGTCAGAACGAAGTGTTCTTTACGAATATGCAAAAAGGCCGTCCGTTCGTGACCGTTAAGCTTGCGATGAGCCTGGATGGCAAGATCGCGACAGCGACCGGAGAATCACGCTGGATATCAAGCGAGGATTCGCGAAGGGTAGTGCATGAACTGCGGGCGTGTTCTGATGCTGTGCTTATCGGTGTTACGTCATGCATTATGGACAAGGCTCGCTTGAATATACGCGGGATATCCGGTAAATGGAAGGAGCCGTACAAAGTTATTATCGATCCAAGGCTTGAACTTCCGTTCAATGCGCGGGTCTTAAAAAGTAATCGTCACGAACGCATTATTATATTGACCAAATGCAGTGCCGGGGCGAAGAAGTTTAAGACACTGATCGATAAAGGTGTCAATGTCAGACATGTGCGGTCGCAAGGGAAATACCTTTCGATCAGAGCGATCTTAAAAGAATTAAGTACGTTCGATATTCGCTCTGTAGTGGTTGAAGGGGGCAGCGGTATCGTCGGGAGTTTTTTTGATGCACGTTTGGTCGATAAGGTATGCTTTTTTGTTGCGCCGAAGATCATCGGCGGGAAATTAAGCCTGTGCGCGGTGGGGGGCAAAGGGATCGATTGTGTCAAAAATGCGTTTTCGATCCACGACCTTGAAGTGACCAAGGTTGGATGTGACCATGTTTTTGTGGGATATCCGAATGCACGGTAATAAACATTAGGAGTCATATGTTTACAGGTATTATCCAAACGATCGGAACGATTGATGCTATTTCGCAGAATGGTTCTGTGACCGATCTTTCGATCCGTGTTAAAAATGACTTTACTGCAGGTCTTGCTCTCGGCGATAGTATTGCTATCAACGGGACATGTCTTACTGTTGTTCGCTTTGATGAGGATTCATTTAGCGTGCAAATTGTAGATGCGACTAAAAAGACAACAACGCTCGGGAAGCTAAGTAAAGGGGCTGTGGTTAACCTCGAGAAAGCGTTGGCTGCGAACGGACGTCTTGACGGACATTTTGTACAAGGACATGTTGATGGCGTTGGGGTTGTAAAAGCGATCGATAAACGTACAAAAGCCATTTGGTTAACGATCGCAGTTGATAAGGGCCTCATGCAGTATATGATCGATAAGGGCTCGGTCGCGATCGATGGCATTAGTCTTACGATCCAAGAGATCGAAGGGGCCATCTTTTCCGTTGCTATTATTCCACATACATTTGCGGTAACGAACTTATCTACGAAAAAGGTCGGCGATATAATCAATATCGAGACAGACCTCCTTGGCAAGTATGTAATTTCCTACCTTTCTAAGGCTAAAGGGAATAAAGAATCCTTAACGGTTGATAAACTTCGAGAAAATGGATTTTAATATTTACTAATATGCATAATTCTATTATATTAAGAAATGCGTACGGTATATTTCTGTGTATTTGTATTAATGATGGAGTTTTAAGACATGATTGAAGGTAAGCAAAACGATGTGAACAATGATCCGAATGCAGATAAGGATATAACGGTCAGTGACGGCAAATTCTTTGCGGCGATCGGCTATTTGGTTTTTTTATGTTTTGTCCCACTTTATTTTAAGCGTGATAATGAATATGCTTTGTTCCATGGCAGGCGGGCCTTGGTCTTATTCTTTCTTGAGTGTGCGTGTGGCATCCTATCGGTGATCCCCATTATCGGCCTGGTTATTGGATGGGTCGGATTTGTGGTCTTTGGTCTCATTTCACTGTTCGCTATCTTTCAGGTCCTCTCGGACGAACGTTGGGAAATACCTTTCATTTTTGAGATCTCGCGCAAGATAGTATTGTGACGCGGGTAAAAACTGATTCAGGAGTTTTGATGTTTTGGAAAAATAAAAAGCAAGAAGAATGGGCAATGGTGCTTAACCCGCTCAAGTCAGAGGTAGAAAAGGCCGAATTGGTCGAGAAGTTGATTGAGATATTCCCCTTTTCACTTGATGAAGCCTCTCAGCTTGTTGAACGTACACCGCTAGTCCTTTTTGACGACCTTCCGCTTTCCACCGCAAGTGAACTCAAATTATATTTCAAGCAATTAAATGTCGATGTTTTGATCACCAACGACAAAAACATCAAACGTAAATGTTTTAAAGCGGTATGGCCTTCGTTGCCGAGCTTTGATTTCCTAAAGTCATTGCACGAACAAGAGCTGCCTTCAGAGGCACCGGTAGAAGAGCGGAAAAAGGAAGAGCCGCAACCTGCGGAAACAGAATTCGAAACGCCGAGCCCGGAAGAAGAGGCCCTGCCAGAAGCCAAACCTAAAATGACCGATGACGAGCCGAATTTTGATGAAGCGATCGGTGACTTGCAGAAAGCATTAGACACCATAGAAGAGCCGGAGGAAATCTACGGCAAGGGGTCGACTCCAGCGAAAAAGATAAAACCGCTTAAAGAGATCAAACCTAAGGATGAAAAACCGTCCGTTCAAAAAGAGAAAGAGCCTTTACCTAAAGAAGAACCTGCCAGAAGTTCCGGAGAAGAGGTGCCATTCCAAGCGATGCCTCCTGAAGGGTTAGGAGAACCGCCAGTCGAATCCGTCATCACAAAAGGGCCGTCTCCGGACGCTAAACCTGCGAAAGAAGAAAAGCCGGAAGATCAGACGGTCGATGAGAAGATAGCCTCTTTGTATAAAGAATTAGAGGGAACGACGGGCATAAAGCCGGAGGGCGGGGTAAAGAAACCAGTTGAGGATGAGACATTCATAACTCCAGAGAAAACGACCACTGCAGATATTCCTGCGACAATTGAAGAAAAGCCCGAGCTTCCTAGTGCTGATGAAAAGTCCCCGCAAGAAGATATCAAGGACGATGTAATCGAAGAAGTGGAGGAGAAAATCGCGGATACGGTTCCTGATGTTGAGCCTGAGGAGAGCAAATCGTCGGAGCATAAAGTTGAAGCAGCGTCATCAAAAGAAGATGTCAAAAAGTCTGATGAAAAAGTTACAGAAGAAGTGAAGGAGACGCCGAAAGAAAAACCTTCTCAAGATATCGTGATCACGAGCCCCAAATTTATTGGCGGTGTCAAAGAAGAGAAAAAAGAAAAATTGCGTAAGCGTGATGAGCTTATCGTACCATCAAGCGCAACACCTCCTGCAGACAAAACATTGTTCGACGATGTGAAACCTGAGCCGAAGGAGAAAAAAACGGATGAGGTGGCCTCGCCTCCGCACGATGTTCCGCCTGTTGTCGAAGAGCACGATAAGAAAGAAAAAGAGCTCATTAGTGAAGCCTTTGTTACGCAAGAAAAAGTTAAAAAGGCACCTGCGGAAAAAAAGCCGGAAATAGCCGGTGGTACGCAGGAGTTGCAGGATGAGTTAAAGCGTTTAAGCGAACAAAATGATGAGCTTGCCATAGAGAATCAGGATTTGCTCGAGAAGAACAGGTCGTTGGCTGATCTCGAGGAGAAGGCCGCGGCCTATGAGAAAGAACTATTGGTGCTTAATGACACCGTTGAGGCCTTGCGGCGTGAAAACGATATTTTAAAGCAGTCTACCGATACAAATTCTGAACTTCAAAATAATCTCGATCTTTTGGAGCAGAAGATCGTTGATCATGAAGTTGAACTGACCGAATGCAAAGACAAGATCGAAACACTTGAACGAGAAAAGTCATTACTTAAGGAGAAGCTCGGGGCTGCCCAACAGATGGAGCAGACCACCAAAGACCTTGAGGAGCGTATTACCTTGCTCACCACCGAGCTCAAAGAAGCAAGCCGGTTGCAGGATGAATATGAACGGCTTTCCAAGATAAGTCAACAACTCGAAGAAGATAAGGAAAGTATCGAGACAAAATATGCGCAACTGACCGCAACCCACGAGCAAAGGATAAAAGAACTTGAGAATGAACTTGAACGACTTTCGCAGGTGATCGAGGTCAAAGAAAGTGAACGGGTTGAGGCGCAGGATGCGTTTGATGATCTGAATAAGCGTTGTAATGCGCTTAATGAGATCGTTGAAGAATATGAAAAGAGATGCGGAGAATTTCAGGACCAGCAACAGGTTGCTGCTCAAAGGATCAAGGACCTTGAGCGAGCTATGGCAAATGTCGATGCGGACATGAGCAAGAAGGATGCCGAGATCGCTGCATTAAAACAAGAACAGGAATCATTTAATCAAAAACGCAAAGAGATCGCGGATAAGATCCGTAATTTGCTTGCGATCAATAAAGAGCTCATGCAATACAAAGAAAATGCGCGCGATGTGCTTGAGCAATTGCACAAGAACAAAAGAGAGTTTGATCATAAGCTGGCGACACAGGAGAAGGAATTACAGCAAAAAAGTGATTTACTGAATGAAAAGATGCGCCAGCTCGAAGACCTCTCGCAAGAGAACGACCGCTTTAAGGTCGAGATCGGTCAGATGCGCAATCAGATAAAATCATTCACCGCTGAAAAAGATCGGATCGAGTTGATGCAAAAACGTGCACAGCTGCAGACATCGATAACAGAGAAGGAAGCAAACCTTAAAAAGATATTAGCCGATCAGGAGGCCTTTCAGGGTGAGTTACAGCTTAAGCGTAAGGTGCTTGAAGACCTTGAATTAAAACGTGCCGAGATCGAAAAAAGTTTGCAGGATGTCAAACGCAGCGAAAAGCATGTGCTTGAGATGCTGATGAAAAAAGACAAGCCTAAGCCAAAGCCAAGCAGGTTCACGACCGAAGAGCCTGAAGATGGTGGCGTAGAATAGGCATTGAGCATGATCGAAGTAGTCATTTCGAAAATAAAGATAGATGAGCTGCATGAAGGACAGATGATCTTCCTTAAAGAAAAGGACGGTGAGCGTGTCCTGCCGGTCGTGATCGGTATTGCGGAAATCAGTTCGATCAAGTATAAGTTAAGCGGTGTTGTTATGCCGCGTCCGTTGACCCACGACCTTTTATCTTCTGTAATAAAGTCCGTGAACGCTTCAGTCAATTATGTTGTCATCGATAAACTCGAGGACAATACCTTTTTTGCCAAAATCAGTCTAAAGAAAGAAAATGGTGAGACCGTTGCGGTCGATGCCCGTCCGAGCGATAGCATAGCGCTTGCTATCCGTGATGATGTATCGATTTTCGTGGAGGACGACGTTATGAACATAGCAGGCATTTATTTGAACGGAGGAACGTGATCGTGTCACTTAAAAAGAACGTTCTGGTTCTTCATGGTAGCCCGCGCAAAGGCAGAAATACGGATCATATGTTGGAGACGTTCCTTGAGGGGGCTGAAAAGAACGAATTGCTTGATATCGAACATGTGTTTGTGCCTGCACTGAACATTAAGCCGTGCCTGGCATGTTTTTCGTGCAAATCTTCCGGTGTATGTCCGATTTCCGATGATATGCAACCATGGTATAAAAAGATCTCTGATGCAGATAGTATCGTTATAGGAACGCCAGTGCATTTCAATGGTGTACCTGCGTGGTTAAAGATATTCATCGATCGGTGCCAGCCTTTTTATTATCGCAAATTTTTCCTAAAACAAACGATCAAACCAAAAACCGGTTATCTGCTTGCCTGTTGTGATGAAGGCAAAGCAGGGCCGTTTATCGGCGTTGAGAAAACGATAGAAGCGTTTTTTTATTGTATCAATGCTTCATTATCCAAGCATTATTATTGTGTACTTAACGGGAAGCATTTCAATGAGTTAGTAACAGCCGTCGATGAAGTTCGTGCATTAGGAAATTCTGTGTTTTCACAGCTGTCACAATGAACTATCAGAGCAGGGAACATCTTGCCTGTTTTCCTAAAATCCCCCAGAAAAATCACTAGGATTGACCTTGTCATCCCATTTAAATTATGTGATAATGCAATTTCTTTTCATTAGATCAATATCATTAATTACTATACATAAGGATGGAGGAATACCCAATGAGCAAGGAGCAAAAAATGACTTTGGTAGATGGTAATCTCTCGTGCGCAAATGTGGCTTATATGATGAACGAAGTGATTGCTATATATCCAATTACGCCATCGTCGCCGATGGCAGAACACTGTGATGCGTATTCTGCGGCAGGGCGTAAGAATATCTTTGGCGCGGTACCGTCAGTGATCGAAATGCAATCCGAAGGCGGAGCCGCAGGGGCCGTACATGGCTCGATCACTTCAGGCGCATTAACAACGACGTTCACAGCTTCACAAGGGTTACTGCTTATGATCCCGAATATGTACAAGATCGCGGGAGAGCTTTCATGTGGTGTGATACACGTTGCAGCACGGGCACTTGCTACGCAAGCCTTATCAATTTTTGGTGATCATGGGGACGTGTTGGCTGCTCGTGCGACCGGATTCGCTCTTCTTGCAAGTGCGAATGTTCAGGAAGCGCAGGATTTTGCCGCTATCGCTCAGATGGCGACATTAGAAACACGGATACCGTTCGTTCATTTCTTCGATGGATTCCGTACCTCGCATGAAGTAGCGAAGATTATTGAACTAAGCGACGATCAATGTAAGGAACTTATTGACCAGAAATTGGTCGCAGCTCACAAAGAGCGGGGACTTTCGCCTGATACCCCTTCGCTCCGTGGCACTTCACAAAATCCGGACGTCTATTTTCAAGGCCGTGAAGTGGTCAATAAATACTATGACGCAGCGCCGGCAAAAGTACAGGCAGCAATGGATAAATTCGCTACGGTGATTGGCAGACAATACAAATGTTTCGAATATGTCGGTGATCCAAAGGCCGAGCGTGTTGTCATTGCAATGGCATCGGGGTGTGATGTCGCGCAGGAATATGTTGATTATGCGACGAAGAAAGGCGAGAAAATCGGTGTTCTGAAAGTGCGCCTCTTCAGGCCTTTTGACAAACACATGTTGATTGATGCATTGCCGAAGAGTGTGCGAGCGATCGCAGTGCTTGAGAGGACAAAAGAACCAGGTTCGATGGGTGAGCCGATGTATGTCGATATACGTACCGCTGTCGGCGAGATCATGATCGAAGACAAGATGCGCTTTGATCGATACCCGGTTATCGTAGGCGGCAGATACGGCCTTGGCAGCAAAGAATTTACGCCGGCAATGGTAAAAGCAGTGTATGACAATCTTAAACAAGATCTGCCGAAGAACCATTTTACGGTTGGTATTAATGATGACGTGACCAATACAAGTTTGCCATATGATGCGTCATTCGATATCACTGATAAAGCGACGTATAGCGCAGTGTTCTTCGGTCTTGGTTCTGACGGCACGGTAGGTGCGAACAAGAACTCGATCAAAGTAATCGGTGATTTGACGGAAAATTATGGGCAGGGTTATTTCGTGTATGATTCAAAGAAAGCCGGCACGGTTACGATCAGTCATTTGCGTTTCGGGCCAAAACCGATCAGATCTCCGTACTTGGTTTCGCAGGCCGATTTCGTAGCGTGCCACAATGAATCTTTCCTTGATCGTCTTGATGTACTTAAAGGGATAAAAGAAGGTGGAACATTTCTGATCAACGCTCTTGTTGGGCCTGAAGAAGTATGGAACATATTACCTAAGACAACGCAGCAGATCATTATCGACCGTAAAATCAAGGTGTATACGATCGATGCGGTGCACTTAGCTAAAAAGTTGGGGCTTGAGTTCAGGATCAACACGATCATGCAGACGGTTTTCTTTGATATATCCAAGATCCTTACGCGTGATGTTTTCGTCAAAGCGCTCAAGGATGCGATCAAGAAAACCTATGGTAGTAAAGGCGAAAAAGTGGTCAATATGAATTGCGCTGCTGTTGATGAAGCCCTTACGAACTATAAAGAGGTCAAAGTTCCCGGCAAAGCTGATAGCTCATTTGATATTAAATCACCGGTGCCGGTATCTGCCCCGGCCTTTGTTAGAGAAGTTGAAGGAACAATTTTGCAAGGACGCGGTGATGACCTGCCGGTCAGCAAGATACCTGTCGATGGTACTTTTCCAACCGCGACAACCCAGTATGAAAAACGTAATATCGCATTTGACATTCCGGAATGGGACCCGGAACTGTGCATACAGTGCGGTCAATGTTCGCTTGTGTGTCCGCATGCAGTTATCAGAATGAAGATCTATGATCCGTCCGTGCTGGCTAAAGCACCGGCGACGTTCAAGAACTGTGATGCAAAAACACCGGCATTCGCGGGCAAGAAATTTTCGTTGCAGATCTCTCCCGGCGATTGTACGAGTTGCGCGACCTGCGTTGCGGCATGTCCTGCCAAAAGCAAGACGGAAGAAGGCCGTAAGGCGATCAATATGATCCCAGTTGCTCCTGTCCGTCAACAGGAGACCGAGAACTTTGAATTCTTTTTGACGATTCCAGAAACAGATCCCTCAACGTTCAATCAGTTTACGACCAAGGGCAGCCAGCTCAAACGTCCACTTTTTGAGTTCTCCGGCGCATGTGCAGGCTGCGGTGAGACACCATATGTAAAGCTGCTTTCTCAGCTTTATGGTGACCACATGATGGTCGCAAATGCAACCGGTTGTTCATCGATCTATGGTGGTAATTTACCGACAACACCATATTGCGTGAATGCTGAAGGATATGGCCCGGCATGGTCAAACTCTCTTTTTGAAGATAATGCGGAATTCGGGTTGGGCATGCGCCTTGCAGTGGATTCTTTCATTGCTGATGCGATGAATCTCGTTAATGCTCTTATCACGGAAGGACATCCGGCCAAGGCAGAGCTTGAAAAAGTGCGCGATCAAGATCAGTCTACCCAAGCAGGAATAGGCCAGCAACGCGCTAATGTTATGGCTTTAAAGCAGAAGTTGGCGGATGACAAAAGTGAACATGTCCAGCGTTTGATAACATTGCTTTTTTATCTGGTTAAAAAGTCAGTTTGGATCATCGGTGGTGACGGATGGGCATATGATATCGGCTATGGTGGTCTTGATCACGTGATGGCAAGCGGCAAGAATGTAAACGTGCTTGTGCTTGATACCGAGGTCTATTCAAATACCGGCGGTCAGATGTCTAAGTCAACTCCGCTGGGTGCGGTCGCTGCATTCGCGGCAGGCGGTAAGCCGGCGCCGAAGAAAGACCTCGTCATGATGATGATGAGTTATGGCAATGTTTATGTAGCTCGTATTGCACTCGGAGCAAATCCAACGCAAGCGGTTAAAGCGTTTTCAGAAGCAGAAGCATATAAGGGGCCTTCGATCATCATAGCATATACCCATTGTGTCAATCACGGGCTTCACATGGCAAATGGTCTTGAACAGCAGAAAAAAGCGGTTGAAAGCGGCCATTGGGTTCTCTGTCGTTACAATCCAGACCTTGAGAAAGAAGGCAAGAATCCATTGCAGCTTGACTCCAAAGCACCGTCGATCAAACTTGAGGACTACGTGTATGGAGAAAATCGTTATAGAAGATTGAAACAGAGTAAGCCTGAGGTGGCCCAAAAGCTTATCGAGGAAGGCCAGAAGTTCGTGACTAAGCGTGCAAAACTTTATCAGGACCTTGCGCAGATCAAAATAGATTAGGAGTTGCACGGTTATGGCAGGGCAAGCAGAACTATTTGATATCACTATTGTTGGCGGCGGTGGGGCGGGTCTTACCGCAGCGTTGTATGCATCACGTGGCAATTTGCAAACAGGATTGTTCGAAAAAATGGTGGCCGGCGGCCAGATTGCCACGACCGATGATGTTGAAAATTACCCGGGGTTCCCGGAAGCGATAGCCGGGCCTGATATCGCCATAAAAATGGAGGAGCAGGCCAAGAAATATGGGGCTGAGATCATTTACGGCGCAGTGACCGGCCTAGAACGTGATGGGCAGAATTTTAGGGTGATTACTGATCAGGGAACTTTTAACACGAGATCGATTGTTCTTGCTTCAGGAGCAAATCCGCGCAAACTGAATGTAAAAGGCGAAAAAGAATTTGCGGCTAAGGGGGTTTCCTATTGTGCAACGTGTGACGGTGCGTTATTCCGCGGTAAAGACATTGCGGTCGTAGGTGGGGGAGATTCGGCGATTCAGGAGTCATTGTTCCTGACGAAATTTGCCTCAAAAGTGACCGTGATCCATCGGCGGGATGAACTCAGGGCAAGTAAGATCCTGCAACAGCGGGCGTTTGATAATGAGAAAGTCGAATTCATCTGGAATGCGGTCATCTCCGAGATCAAGGGTTCAAAAAAGATCGAGACCTTGCAACTTAAGGATACTAAAACCGGGGCACTCAGAGATTTTAATGTACAGGGGTTGTTCATTTTTATAGGGCATGACCCTGTATCTGATTACGTACGCGGTCTTGTGGAATGTGACGATCATGGGTATGTAATAACAGACCAGGATTATAAGACCAATGTACCCGGCATCTTTGCCTGCGGTGAAGTCCGCAAAGGATCGACACGGCAACTTGTTAGTGCGTGCGGTGAGGGGTGTAGTGCTGCATTGGCAGTGCAAGCATACCTTGATAACCTGGCGTGAAGAAAACATTGAATATAAGGTTGCTTCTACCCGTAGATAATGACAGGGGCTTCATTTACGATTATTTTAATTGACAAAAGATGGTGATTGGTTTATCGTGATTGTAACATCATAGCAAGGGGTTAGGTGCTTCCTGTTAAACCGATTCTCATATAAATCATGCAGCTTACCAGCGGAGGATGGCATGAAAAAGGATAACAACGGCAATTTCAATCATGACGAAGAGTTTGGTCAGAATATGAATAAATTATTGAATTTACTGCGCAAGATCATGAAGCATCAAAAGATCGACAACGATGAACTTAAGATGATGTTTCAGGAAATTACGAAAGATAAGAATAGCATAAATTTTAATGTGTTTTTCGCGCTCATGCCTATGTCTCCCGAAGAGCTTGATGAGATGAACATAGAGTTCGAAGATATGTTCGAAGACGATGCGTATGGTGAGGGGGGAGATGCGGAATTGAAGTTTGAATTGAGCATGCGCGATGAAGATTTCCTAAAAAAACATGGCATTAAGTTTTAACTATGGATCTTGTGATCTTTGATGCCGATGGTACCTTATTTGATTCCGTTTATTTCTTCGTAGAAACCTACCACCAACTGTACAAGCATTACGGTCTTTTTGTCCCCCGTTCGAGAATACATCATCATATTGGTATGGGGATGGATAAAGCCATAAAGCGTATCACACCCCAAGTATGGTGGGAGCAGCATGCCAAAGATGTTCGTGGCAAAGCGCGCCATTATTTCATTAAGCATTTCCTTGATCAAGTACAGGTTTTCCCAAAGACTAAAGAATTCATTAACGCTTTGCACCGTGACGATAAAAAAGTTGCTTTGGCTACAATGAGTAGTAGCGAAGTCGTCTCAAGATACCTCGATCTTCTAGGTAAAGACGTTATTTTTGATTTCGTGACGACATCATGTGATGTGAAACGTTCAAAACCAGACCCCGATATCTTTCTTAACGTGATTGACCATTTTAATGCTATCCCGAAAGAGAAAATGTGTGTTATTGGTGATAGTACGTGGGACATTCTTGCGGCAAACGCGGCCGGCATACCTGCTCTAGCGGTTTTGACTGGCGGCTATCCAAGGAATGAACTTGAAGAAGCCGGTGCCATACACGTTAAAGCAGACATAGAAGAGTTATATAATGATTATTGTCTAACAGGCGATAGCATATTCATAAGATATTAGTTAAAGGGGACGGAGCGCTATTTTCATTTTTAAAGAATTGGAAATAGGGCTCCGTCCCCTTTTTATTCCCTTTTTTATTCTCATATACTACTTTAAACCCATCATTTTTTTCCTGCAGCAATACGGAATATATTTCCTCATTTGCAAAGTCCGGATTGCGTTGCTTTCGTAATCCGCGTCAGACCAGATCTCACCAATGTTGCCATTACGCATTGCCATTAAATGAGTTACTATAACATTGTGATCGTGAAAATAGTATGCCAAGAAAGTAGGCACGCAAATTGTTACGAGTTATCGCAAAACCACAAGGGGTCACAGCCAGATGAGTTCAAACACAACAATTACGTTAGAAGAAATATTGATAGCACGAATTAATGAGATCGTACGCTCGTCTCTTTCCTCACACATCGTTCA
>JAFGJY010000082.1 GCA_016928875.1 Candidatus Omnitrophota bacterium
AGTTCGTTATACCGCGGATCATCAAATCCGATCGAAAAGGTCTTGATCGGCGAAGAACTCAGTTTACTCATCATCGCAACAACACTGCTCGAATCGATCCCACCGCTTAAGAACGCTCCCAGCGGAACGTCGCTGATCATGCGCGCTTTTGTCGCATCTAACAAAAGTGCGTATAATTTCTCCCGTATCGCTCGCTCGCCACTCGGGACCTCGATCTGGTTCTCCCCCAGCCTCCAATACCGTTCTACCTTTATGCCTGCATCATTAACGATCATATAATGCGCCGGCGGTAATTTGAAAACATCAGTATAGATCGTCATCGGATGCGGGATATAGCCATATGTCATATAATAATAGAGCGCTTTATTATTGATCCTTTTCTCGATCGAGCCCTCACTTAAAAGCGCGCTTAATTCTGAAGCAAAAACGAAATGGGTATTTAGCAGCGAGTAAAAAAATGGTTTCTGCCCCATCCTGTCACGGGCACAAAATAACTGCTTTGTCCGGTCATCCCAAATAGCAAAAGCGAACATCCCGCGTAACTGCTTTACCATAGCAGCGCCTTCATCTTCATATAAATGCACGAGCACTTCGGTATCCGAAGCTGTTTTGAATTTATGCCCTTTTGCCACGAGAGCTTCACGCAGTTCTTGATAATTGTAGATCTCGCCGTTAAAGACCACCGCAACGGCACCATCTTCATTAAGCATCGGCTGATGTCCGGTCGCAAGATCGATAATGCTCAATCTGCGATGCCCAAGCGCCACGGTCTCAGTATCCCACAACCCGAGATCATCCGGCCCGCGGTGTTCCATCGCATTACACATATTGAGCACTGCTGCTTTTTCAATACGCTTTATCTTACTGTTAAAAACGCCACATATCCCGCACATCTTACTAAGCACCTTTCAACATCATCTATTGCAGAATTTTTCTATAAATAGATTCTAATACGTAAAAATAAGATTGCAAAGAAAATCTCTTCTTGACCACCGCATACAAGTTATCAGCCATGAGTTGCATTTTTTCAGGGTCACGTAAAAGATCCATTATATGCACCGAAAGTTCTTCTGGAATGATTTCCTTGGGCGGAACCAGATCCTGCGCATCAGGATCAATGACATTCTCAGGACAATATTTCCGATAGTGGTGAGGAATATCTTTTTTCGGTTTTATCAATATACCAGAAACATTGTCCTGGATAATCTCCGGAATACCATCAATATAGGATGCAATAACAGGTCGCCCCGAAAATCCAGCCTCAATGACCACGCCTCCTAAAGGTTCCCTAATTGAAGGTATCACGACAATATCAACACCTTCAATGAACTTTATAGGATCTTTTACCCTTCCAACGAACTGGACATTATTTAATCCAGAAGCCATATCTTTCAGGACGGGAGCAAATCTCCCCTCTCCTGCGATCTTAAACAGGATGTTCCGCTCATGCCTGAGAAGTCGAGCACAGTCAATTACGGACTGAACCCCTTTAAAAGCTTCTAATCTTCCGATAAACCCCACGACCTTCTCCTGGCCAACGTTCATCTCCTTGGGGATTTTTGCTTCGTCAATAAATCCATCATAAACCACTGTCATCTTTCCTGCCGGAATGCCTATCTTTTTCTGCAACATACTTTTTGCCGCACGTGAAGGAACTATTACAACCTTAGCGCTCTCCGCATTTTCTAAGACGCGTCCTTTTTCATGCGAACTGATATTCCACACAACACCGAATTCAGTAAAAACAATGTTCGAAACAGGCAAATGCTTAAGCAAAAAATTGATCCGCTTTCCGCACAACATATTATGAAAATGAACGATACTGTTGTTCGTGATCAATTCCCACAAATATCGTAATTGAGTGGTCAAGTGAGACAGTTGTTTATAGTCAACGACATCATAATAATCGCTCTCGAGTTTCTCCAGTCCATAAACCTGATGCTCAAATATGCTATGTCGCTCGGCAAATTCATAGTAAGGCACAAACATCTGCTGTACCCCACCAATGCTATTTAGATTGATCGTATGGATAATTCGTTTCAATGGCTCTCTCTTATCTTTACACAACCACTAACGGCTTAAATTCCGCAAGTAATTCCTTCTGGATCGACACAATTTCATCTCGCCTTAAACTGCTTGTACTTATTGTTGCTTCTGAGGCACCACATTTTCCTTTATAGACGCCATTCATAGAATCTGGATCGCAAGCCAGAAACAAATCATATTCTTGAGACCCGTTATCGATGTCATCTCTTATTCTCGTTCCTTTATAAGGAAAATAAATCGTTATATCAAAATCATTTGTTATTCTCCTGCCAAACCTATTAATAAACCTATTGTTCATTAAGAACTTCATGTAGTCTCTCGTTGCTTTTATAGTAGCTTTGTCCTCTCCTGGCAACCCGAGCAAAATAAATGCTTTAACTTTAACCCCATACTTGTTACACAATTCAACATACCTCATATTTTGCTCTACCGTTGTTCCTTTATTGATAAGGTTGAGTATTTTTTGCGATCCAGACTCGGAACCAAAACCCGTCTCGATGCACCCTGAATCAACTAACAATTTGATCATCTCTTCGGTCATGCTTTTTGCATGACCAAAACAACGATAGTGAATATTATATTTTGCTATCTCGCACGAAAGCTCACGAACTCTCTTTATCGAAAGCGCAAATATATCGTCAAAAAACATCACCCCATCATACCCTGCTCGAATGATCTGCAATATTTGCCTCCCGACATAATCAGCGGAATACAATCTCACTTTAGTCCCCGCATCTTCACAAAACTTACATTGCATAGGACATCCTTTGGCCGTTAAGATCGTTGAAGCTTGTAAGCCTTGCATATTGAAGGAATATTGTCTTAAAAAAGAAGGCTCCCGATAAGGCAACGGCAGAGCATTCATCTCTTCTTCCGTTAAAGGGTAACTCACTATCCGATCGTTTGATTCCCCGCTTAAGATATGCTTTAAAGCGACCTCACCATCACCGATAACAATATGATCGAACATTTCTTCCCTGCATTCATCGGTATAATAATTCGCATGAGGCCCACCAATGATAACTTTCTTGTCCGGATATTCCCTCTTTATGGCACGAACAATCTCATATGCTTGCTTTCGCTCAGGAGTCATGCATGAAATCCCAAAGTGTGTAAACATTTGATATCGGCCAATATCGTCGAGCTTAAAATCGTTCACTATATCCGTCTCAATATGCTGCTCCATCAAATATGCCTGCAAAGACATCACCCCTAAAGGTGGCATAATGCGATCGCTATCTAGAAATGGATCACGCAGAGAGATCAATAATATCTTATGCCGTTGCATACTTATTTACGGTACCTTTCAAAACACACATGGAATCTATTCACAATATAATCAATGCCGTGCCTTCGTTCTAAAGCATCAAGGGAAAAACAAAATACAAAAACAGCATAAAAGAGACAAATCGACAACTTGATCATTATCGCGGCCATTAATGATACCCCTTGTATACTACCGCTTACAAGGATGCAAATGACCGCACATGATAAAGCATAAAACATCATCTGCCAGTTGATCCGCATAGGATACAACCTTTGCGAAAATATCACACCTAATATAAATAATAACGCGAACGCTATCAAGGACGAATATGCCGCCCCCATCATACCAAACCGCGGAATAAGGAAGACGTGGCATATAACACCGACCAATAATGCGCTCCACGAACACACTGGCAGTAAATAAACCTTATTTTTCACGACAATACTCTGACTAAATACCTGGTACATACCCATGCAAACAAACGAAATCAACAAATACGGAACTACCTTATAACTTTCGTAATACTGATCGGTCGTAAATAAGGCAATGATCTCTCGCGCAAAGACAGAGAACACCACCGCAACACCCAACAAAACAATGAAATAATAGCGAATTAGCTGCGGAAAGACCACTTTCCCCGTACCCTCTGACTCGCTTTTATAAAAGGCCGGCGTCCATACGTTCCTTACAGCATAAACGACGATATAAAGCACGGTTGCGTATTTATAACCTAAAGTATATAAACCAAGTTGTGAAAGATTCGAAAGACGCTCCAAGAGAAATATGTCCACAATATTCAAGCAACGCATCCCCAATTTCGCTGGGACACTAGGCAATCCGAACGCAAGTGATGATCTCAAAACGCGGGCATCAAACCTTCCACGCATATATTTCTTCACATACCGTATGATAAAGAACGCTACTATCCCCCCTGCTATCAATCTGCCTAATAAACTGCCGTCCGCTCTCATACCGCAGAAAACGACAAATAAAATAATAAAACCTGTCGCAAGTAAAAATTGCATGATCGTATAAAAGATATAATGTAACGGTCGTCCCTCAAGCCGCACTACCAACATGAATAATTCCAAAAAAACCGAAATTGCCGCGATCCACATAGCTATAAAACCATACGGGTAGAACGGTACTGCGGCAAAAAATGTAAAATTATAAGAGAAACCCGCCACAAGCAGAATGCAATTCACACCAATAACGACACAGGCAATATAGATCGCAAGCGTTTTGATAAGACTGCCCGCATTCCCGACCTTCTTGGAATCATAGTATCCTCGTAAGAGCGTTACATCTTGTCCTTGCATAAAGACAAGTGAAAGTAAGTAGACATACGTCGTCATTACTGACAAAATACCATAATCCCCAGGGGTCAGGAAACGGGTATATAATGGAATCAGAAAGATCGCCAGGATGGAAGGTACCACTTCCCCAATGCCATAGATAAACGAATGTTTAAGAATTTCCTTTAAATATTTCTTGATCATAAAACTTCTCATATCCCTAAAACACATTAAACTAAAAAGTTGCAAAACCATAAAGGGATTGTATAATACAACACAAACAGAACGTCGTTTTCACTCTTCGGACATATGATAATCATAAATGTTAAATACTACCGCAGACACCTCAAAAAAGTAAGATCGTTCTTACGCGACCGGTCAACCTCCACAGAAACGTTAGTCTTCAGAGACCAAGCCCAAGCCGATTATTTTCAAAGTGAACTAAACCTCACTAATCCCCTTACGGTCTGCGAAGAGCTACTTTCCCTCGCTGACTACAATGAGATCAACGATGCTGCTTATTCCTTCCTCGACCGGTCATTACCTATGTTACAGGATGAGGAGAATCATAAGGGATGTTTTGAATACCGCGGAATCAATATCCCGAAACAAATAGTTCTTTTTAATTACATTCCAAAGATCGTTCAATACTTAAAGACAACGCGAATAGTAACCAATATTTTAAAGACTCTCGCGCCTTCTCATATCGTAACCATAACTGACGAATTTGTGTTTTTCCAAATACTGTCACAAGCGGCTAACGTCCACAATGTTCCACTGCAATACGCTAAATGTCTGGATAAAACTGTCGTGATTAAAGAACGAGATCCGTTCAAACTTGTAAGTTTCGTTCTTAAACCGCTACAATTCCTCTGCTTTATTTCACATCTCCATAATGCGGTCATGAAACATAAAAGGAAACCAATCGGAAACAAAAAACGAATTGCCTTTATCTATGCGAACGCTGCTTTGTCAAGACATATAGATCGATCAAAATTCAGTCTTATCGTGTTGCCAAGTCTCTTTAGCCTCAAAGAATGGTTACATTATATAAGGAACGGCGATCTCTATTGGCACATAACTTCTTCATCGAACGCAACGTTAACGCATATCAATGAACGTTCAAAGATCAGCAAAACTTACCGAACCTTGTGGGCGCAAGCCTCACATAACAAAACTTTTCTGGATGCGGTGGTTTTCGATAACATCCCCTTGTGGGATGTCTTCAAACCGCTCTTTCGTGATCTTTTGCTTGTTAAATTATCCTTTTATCTCAAAGTCACGGACAATATTCTCGCGATGATACAGACTTTTAAACCGGATCTGTTCGCATCGAACGTCGGAATGTTCCCTGATGAACGTATCGCATTAGCGCTTTTCAAGAAACACGGCATACCTACCCTGCTCATGAAAGCAGGTGTTGGCATCACAAATTCACTTGCCTGTTCAGAAAAACAAATCCATTCAGATTATATAAGTGTTTGGGGACAATATATAAAAGACCAGATCGATTCGTTCAACACGTATAAGAAATGCTTTATTCTTGGAGCTTTTAATTTATATCATGCTTTGGAACGACCTACCCTTCCCAAAGCAACTCTGTGCCGAGACCTTAACATGAGCCCCAATGACCGCTATATTGTATATGCAACAACATTATCAAGTGATTATCAGTGGGCTGCACATCGCCGCCACGACTTACCTTACGTTTCGCTCAGGATCCTCTGTGAAAGTTTAACGGCAATACAAGACTACCATCTCGTCATTAAACTCCATCCTCGCGAAAATATCGAAGGATACACCTCTTTTATCCGATCATTACCGGCGGTCCTTCAAGCAAGGATTCATGTCCTCGCTAAAATTGACCTTTACAGTCTTATAAAAAATAGCGACGCGGTCGTCACTCCAGGGTCTACTGTGGGAATCGAAGCTATGATCTTCAAAAAATATGTCATTATCCTGCAACCATTTAAAGTCCCCGACGGCCGGCCCTTCCATAAGTACAATGCTTCGTTCCAAGCAAAGAACGCTGAAGATATGATATCGATCTTACAAGCTATGCGGTCAAACAACATAAATTACGATGAAATGATATTAAATCAACGGCGCCTTCTTGAGGAACTCCTTTTTTATTCTGATAACCGTTACGACGAACGCCTTAAGATGATGCTTTCCGAGATCTGTCCCTGATCACGTGATTATCCAACTCTATCCATCTGTTCCTCGATGATCTTTTGCAAACGAGTTTTTGACTGCGCCCCGATATGCGGCCCAGAGACGATCTTCCCCAGTTTAAATATAAAAAAAGAGGGCACTCCCATAACAGGATATGCCGCAGCAAGGTCTCTATATTGGTCAACATTAAGTTTTGCAACAAGCACTCGTCCAGCAAATTCTTTCGCCAGTTCATCCAATAATGGTTCCATCATCTTGCATGGCGGACACCATGAAGCCCAAAACTCCACGAGAACTGGCGTTTTGGGCTGAAGAACCTCCTTTTCGAAATTATAGTCATTTAATATTTTAATATTCATACAAACCTTTGATTTATGCACCTATTTATACAACTCTATTCTCTCGACTTCTTTCTTTTGGCCTGACCACCAGGTCTTCGGTAATATCAAATGCCTTTTCTCTTCGATCCGGCTCTTGATGTTCGGTTGCAAGAGAAGCGAAAACATCCTTGAGACCTCTTGTTCAATATTATCTTTCTGAACAAAACCAAATTCATCAGGAAGCTTGCTGAAGATCGGATTAAAGGGATGTCGCTCAGATTCAACACGCGGGTTCTCGACACGTTGGATCTGCACGTCGAGGCCAAAGGACTTCTTGCCTATAGCTGCAACTGTTTCTGCCAACTCCCGCAACTTATAATAACCTGACATCTGGTTCACGACACCATACTGGCCCGGTTCCGGCGGCTTGGCTATAAGTCGTGTTATACATTGCATTGCATCTTCTAATGCAATAAATCCTCTGATCTGTTCGCCAGCGCCATACAATGTCAGAGGTATTCCTACGATCGCCTGGGCAACAAACCGATTTATGATAGTCCCAAACCATTCATCAATATCGAAGCGAGTACGCAACCGCGGATCAGCAGCAACCTCATCGGTGTGCACGCCATAGATAACGCCCTGCATCACATCGTAAGAACGCAGCCACCAATATTTACATGCTTCGTAAACGTTAAAAGTGTCTTGAACTTTACTGATATGATAAAAACTAACGGGATCGCGTGGTGTCAGCTCACCACCCAATGACCATTCTTTATCCTGCCATTTCAAAACAGCATCAGCCGGGAAAAATCCTTCAAAAAGCGGCCGGCCGGTCAGCGGTGCGCCGTACTCTCCCATTGTCCCTAACTTGATCAGTGTTGATTCAGGAACTGCCTCGTGGATCGCAAATAACGTGGATAAAGTACCAATAACGTTATTCGACTGAACGTTCTTGGCGTGTTCAAAATCGATCATACTGTATGGCGCACTGGGACATTCCGCGTAATGTACGATCGCCTCTGGCTTGACCTCTTTAAGAAACTCCGTCAAAGCAACTTTATCGAGAACATCTAACTCCCGGAAATATATGTCGATCCCCAAGACCTCTTTAGCGGCATGCAACCGTTCCGTCATCCGCGCGATCGGTACAACGGTGTGGGTGCCTCTTTCTTTCACCCAATTGCGCCGGCTGTAATTATCGATCCCGCTTACCTTACACCCTAATTTCCCAAGCCACAACGCAAGGGTCCATCCGAGATACCCGTCTATCCCCAAGATCATAACTCGCATATTCTTCAGCAAGTAGCCATATTCAGTATCCTGCCACTCGGGGCATTCCTGGAACGTTATCGCCATAGGATCATAAAGCCCCAGTTCGGGACGCCGCCGGCATTCTGCCATAATATGCCCGCCGCCTTTTTCATCCTGGAATTTCTTGATCTGTTCAACGGACTGTCCGCAAGCCCTGAAATCGACTTTTCCTGCAAGATTTATTGCCGGACAGCTCCAACATGTGCAATCTTTATTATGCATACCCTTTTTCATTTAACGCCACCTTTCTGCCTTAAGGCTATCAATATAGCCGATAATATTGCTCACATTGAACCCCTCTTTAACTGAAGGACATTTGTCTCGCCCCCTGACATATAAGAAAGCATCATGCTGTGTATGTTTACCAGAAAATATGGTTTCTTCAGATGTGTTTTCCGCTGTTAGTCCTGAATGAAGATTTATGCCTTCATTCCCAATAAGGACTATATCGGGTGCCAGATCGATGAAAGGTCCATGAAAAATCTCTTTCTTACGGTATATTGCTTTACAAACAGCCTTACCGCCTACCGCATAGCGCTGAAAGAGTTCACATATGTCCTCAATGATTTTCTCCTCGTCATTTGGTGCAACACATCCTCGTGGGAACTTCCCTCTCTTATTCAAATAGATGCGTGCCGGATCCAAACTAAAAGCTTTCGTCCTGCCATCAATATTCGCAAATCCCCCTTTTAAGGCTGGATCATAATGTAAAAAACCGTGTTCTTTTAGAATAGCATTCACATATACGTTCTTATCAAGGTGCTCCATCCCGTGATCTGAGCACATCACTAAAATATCGTTGTCATTCAACCGATCGATGATCGAGCCTACTATAGCATCAACCTTGGAAAAATGCCCCCTAAAGGCTTTATAATACCAATGTTCTTCATCCTCATATGCGTCCCACAGGAAATGCATCAACCGGTCGGTCCCAGTGAAAACGATCATGAAAGTATCCCATTTTTCATGCTGCCACAGATGATCACATACTTTGCCCCGCGCGGTAAGGGTCTTGTCAAGATCGGATAAGAACATGTCCATTGAAACATGGGCCTTTTCAGCATCAACGTCCACTTTATAGTCCAAGGCCTTTACTTGCGATAAAAGGCCTGGTGGATAGACACTACGCTCGAGATCAAGCGATACGAAACCAGAGATATGCACGCCGTTCATCTCCCTTACGGGAAACGTTGATGGGACATTCAAGATCACCGACCTGCCCTCGGACTTTTCCCAAAAAGGTTTGCTCTTTAACGATAAATAATTCGGAAATGATATCCTATATGTATTTATGGGGATATCAACAAAGCCAAAGATCCCATGTTCGGCGGGATTTTTGCCCGTAATGATCGAACTCCAGGCGACGGACGATATGTCGGGAATGGTTGATGCTATACAATGCAGATTCCCTATCTCGAATAATCTCCTGCAATGAGGCATAGTACCATCGTCGGCTAATCTCTTCAATAATCCATGCGGCACTCCGTCGAGACCTATGAAAACCGTTCGCCCCATGCAACTCATATGATAATACCTCCCGCACAGATGCTCCCATCGCGCACAAGCACAAAACGGCCCACCCCTTGATTGTCCTGAAATCTTTTATACATCACTGCTTTTTTTGTTTTAATCTTCACCTGCGCCACTTCAAGATTTTTGATCTCAGCTTCAGCCGCGTTTATCAATTCAAGTGTCGATGAATTGATCTTCTTAACGACCATCTCTATCACACACCGTACCTCCTGCGTAGCAATACGAATATCCACCTTATCTCCTAACGCATACGATTTGGGATGCATCCAAAAAAGATGTGCCTGAATCGTGTCTGAGCAAACCACATCATTTTCATCGTTAACCAAAACCATCCCTCGATCTAAGAATACGGGGGCCTGCGTAATCACTCCTATGCTTTCTCCCGCTGAAGCCTCAGCTATCTCCCGCCCGAAAACCTTAAGTTTGTTAATCTTTGTTTTTTGCAGTGTCGGAAGAACGCTGACATATTCATTTTCCCTGATCGAACCTGACTCAATGGTCCCTAATATGACACGTTCATCATCAAGTTTGAAAACATCCTGCACTGGGAAAATGAATGTTGCGGAATCCCGCCGTATATCAATTTCGACAGCATCGAGCGCCTCCATAGTCGTCGGGCCCTTATACCAATTCATCTCGTTCGACCGGCTTACGACATTATCGCCAGTTTTTGCTGCTATGGGAATACACACATTTACATGAACATCGATACGGTTTAAAAAATCTGTTATGTCTTTTTCAATAGATTCAAATTGGCATTTATCAAAACCAACCAAATCCATTTTATTAATAACAACAGTCACTCCTCTCAAACCCAGTAACGATAGAATATAAGCGTGCCGCCGTGTTTGTTCCTGTACACCTTGCGCAGCATCGATAATAAGAATTGCCGTATTTGCCTGCGAAGCTCCGGTGACCATATTTTTAACAAATTCGACATGACCTGGCGCATCAATAATGACATAGCGCCGTTTCTTCGATTTAAAAAAGACTTGCGTTGTATCGATAGTAATGCCCTGCACACGCTCTTCCTCGAGGTGATCAAGCAAATAAGCAAACTCGATATCGTGACCAAGCTCTGTCGATCTTTTGCGCATTTCCTCGATCTTGTCAGACGATAATGAATCGGTGTCATACAAAAGTCGTCCGACAAGCGTCGATTTCCCATGATCAACATGCCCCACGATCACAAAGCTTAGAATATTTGTCATCAATAGCTATCCTTTACATGTATCCCAGTGATCTCAATTTCTGCATAATATAAGCAGACTCTTTATCCTGCGCCCTGCCACTTCTCTCGGAAATAGTACTTGTCTGCAACTCCTCAACTATTTTCTCAACCGTATCCGCCTGAGATGCTACGGGACTGCAACACGTCTCACATCCAATACTACGATACCGCCTACCCTGTTTGGCAAAATATAATGAAACGATCGGGATATTTTCTCTCAAAATATATTGCCAAATATCAAGTTCTGTCCATCCAAGCAACGGATGCACCCGAATATGTTCTTCATGCGTTGCCTTTGTCTTATATTGATCCCACAATTCGGGTGATTGATTTTTATAATCCCACTCAAAATCTTCATCCCGTGTTGAAAAAACCCTTTCTTTTGCACGAATACCATGCTCATCCCGCCGGATACCCAAATACAACGCTTTAAACTTATACTTATCCATCGTCTGCTTCAATGCTTCTGTCTTCAGTTGATTACAACATTCAAATTTACCCGTTTTTGGGCATACCCCTTGTGCGATAGCCTCATCATTTTTAACAACCATAAGATTGATTCCCCACTGCTGAGCATAGGTATCGCGAAAGTCATAAATCTCTTTGAACTTATACCCGGTATCAATATGTAATACAGCGAAAGGTACCTTCCCGAAAAAAGCCTTCCTCACAAGCCACATGAGCGTTGTTGAATCCTTACCGATAGACCACAGCATCGCAATATTGCGAAATTGGCTATAGGCTTCGCGAATAATAAAAATACTCTGGTTCTCTAAACGTGATAGATGATCCAATGTCTTTGTCATATTTCTATTTCTTATTTTTCACTGCTTCTTTTAATGAATCGAACTTCGTCGAAACGTGATAACACTTACTACACATCGGAAGCTGCGCATGATTACATGCTTGACCTACAACCGCGCGCAATTTGTTCAGTTTTCCCGACACCCAAGCCTCCTGCAACGAAATTTCTCGGACATTGCCGATCACCATCTGTCCGTCATAATCCTTACAACAAGCCGTGATGTCGCCATTCCAGTTGACTGACAACTTTGTCATAACTTCCGTGCAGGGTTTATATTTGCGCTCCAATGTCTCGCGGCCAATATATTCTTTTATGTCGGGAAGATGCTCAACACGTGCAAAGGTTGTGGTATCAATATATATACCGTCGATCAGCTTCCCCCATTGTTTTTTAAAATCTTCGACCTGTGCATCTGTCTCATTGGTAACGGATGTACTCAAGCTGATAAATGGCGCATTCTTATTTCGTCGCTGGCGCATAGTATGAAGCATTTTTATGTTTGCGACAAAACGATCGTAGTCGCCGCCGATCCTCATTTCATCATAGCCGGCCTTATTCAATCCTTGCATAGAAAAGCGCATTTCATCCACCGCGCTATCAATAAAGTCATCGCACATTTTTTCCGTTAAACATAAACCGTTCGTTGAAATAAAGAGCAACACGCCCTGTTTCTTTACATATCTGCTCATTCCATTAATGTCGGGATGCAATAAAGGTTCGCCATGGCGCACGAACCGAACACCAGCTTCATATTCCTTCACTTCATTGATAATACGTTCAAAAATATCCTCTTCCATAAAACCAACGTCTCTTTTCATGACTCGTCTATTGCACATACGGCAGTTTAGGTTACACGCGTTGGTAACTTCCAGATCAAGGTAGAAAGGGAACTCATGGAGAGGATGACTATAAGGGAACAAGAATGTTTCATTTTTATATATTTTAGAAAACCGACTCTGTTTCATCTCGTAAACATCTCCCGTTTAAGCACGGTGCCTTCTTGGATGGCAACACGCGCTGTTTTACCGATCAATCTATCTGATCCATCCGGCGATAAACCATCCTCAGGCCGTAGGACGGCGATCGCTTCACGTGTAATCCGTTCACCTTTTTCAATACCCTTTGCGGCATACAAACTGCGGCGCATTACCCGCCTGTTCGCTGCTTCCTCAGACGATATCGCGTTATCGCATATTCCTTTCATACGTTCAATTCGTCCGATTTCAGACACTAATTTCCGCAAGTCATCAGGGTCCGCGGAAAGAGCATGATCTCCACGTGGCAATGTCTTATCTAAAGTAAAATGCTTCTCGATAAACGTTGCCCCCAGTACAGCAGCGTATACGCTCGCCGATATGCCGCACACATGATCAGAATACCCAACGGGTATTTTGAAATGTTCTTGTAAATATGGTATACGCAGCAAATGCGCGCTACTGTCAGGCGTGGGATATTGCGTCACACAATGTAAAAGCATAACTTCGACACCTCGGAAAATTGAGCATGCTTTTTTGATCTCGTTATGCGAAGCCATACCCGTTGACAGAATCACTGGTTTCTTTTTCGAAGCAATATGTTTTAAGAGCGGAATGTGCGTAATATCACCGGACGAAACTTTAAACGCCGGAACAAATGGATCCAACACATCAACCGCTCGCTCATCAAACGGGGTTGATAGAAAAATTATATTATTCTTTTGAGCACATTCATACAATTCAACGATCGCACTGTCCTGCAGACAAATACTCTTCAATCTTTCGAGCTGTGTTGCATGCAAACCTTTGGCATGCGCGACCGTTAAGAGATCGGGATGCACAAGCGTCTCAGGATGGATCATTTGGAATTTGACCGCATGCGCCCCAGCATCCGCTGCGCGCCGTATCATTTCTTTTGCTTTATTAATGTCACCATTGTGATTGTTACCTACTTCAGCACAAACACATACGGGAACGTCCCAAGGGAAAGCACTTCTACTCATAGACACCTTCTTTCTCATATATTTTCAGTGCTATAAAGACCTTTATATCAAACGGCATATCTGCATCAACACCTTCCTCGAAATAATGATTCGTTCGCCTGCCAGACATTAATCATTACGATCCATGGCTCGTTAATTGCGCTATCCGGACCGATAATTACAAAAACAACACCCGCAATAACCTGGATATTGAAACGTTCCTTGACTTTGGCTAATAGAAATCTTCCGACAATCACATCACCGCTGTGATTGTCCCTTCCCGTCTACTTGTGTCTCCATTCCGTGCGAATTCTTGCTTTGGTTGCTTGGAAGTAGTTGTGAAATATTTTCAAATACCGCTCACGCTCTTTATGTGATAACCAAGGTAATTGATTGATACTATCATCCGGCGAATTTTGCCATAAGAGATCCCCCCACCCCTCAAGCGTGCTCGGCACCTTCCCGCCTGTCTCAATATAATCATGATACGTATGTGTCCCAGGTGTGGGAACATAAAAGAACCTGCTATAATAGAAGTTGTCTATGATACTATTGATCTTTTCAATATGTTCAATGCTGAGAAGAAGGTCTTCGACTGTTTCTCCCGGCAAGCCAAATAAATACGTGGCCTGCAGTTCCATATCAAATTCCCTACACAAATAGGCCATTTCATATGCATTCTCCGCAGTAACGCCTTTATCGATACTTTTTAATATTTTATTCGAACCTGATTCAAAACCCGAAGTGACCACGCGTAGTCCCGTATCCCTCATCAGCTTCATATCTGCCGGCGTATATCGTTGCAATGAATCAGACCGAGACTTACCTTTCCACTCGATATTGAATCCGCGCTCGCGAAAACCACTGACCAGATCGATGGTCTTTGATCCGATAAAAAACAAGCCATCGAGGAATACGACAGACCCGAATTTCTTCTCGCGTATCAGAAAATCAAGTTCGTCAAGAATATCTTCCTTATCCCGCATTACATAATCGTAGTGCTGAACGATACAGCAGAACCGACATCTACCGTAAGGGCAGCTCATCCCTGCAAAGAGTGATATGACATTGTTCTTAGATCTATACAGATCAACATCCGGCACCATACTATATGCATCTCTCCACGAGGTCTTGTTCGAAGGGGTCACTTTCTTAATAAGCTCCAGTGAGTCTGTAACTTTATCGATATCGTGCTTCGAAAACACTGTTTCTGGTTTATCCCGGTTCTGTCCAAGAAAATAATGCGACAAAGGTATGACTATTTCTTCGCCAGGGCCAACGGCAATATAATCAACACACTCGTGGCTCAGCGATAATCTCTGGGCAACGGTTGGCCACCATCCCCCCCACACAATCGGGATCCCACTGTTACAGCTTTTAATATACTGTGCAACATCCAATGCGTTTACGATCGTTTTGCCGATGATTATTGACATTCCCACCCATAATGCATCATCAATATGCTCATCCA
>JAFGJY010000083.1 GCA_016928875.1 Candidatus Omnitrophota bacterium
GCGACCTTGATAATTGAAGAAAAATTTAAGATCGGCAGTTAAAACCTTTATTAACCACAAAATGTTTGATTTTGGTACGGAATAAAGGGGACAGGGAAGACGCCTAAGGCAGGCACCCTTTTAAAATTAACCATTAACCTAAAGTCGCGGGGACGACATATGGTGGCTAGGACGCCATGAAAACGGAATAAGACGTACCGGATTCATTTATACACATCCCGTCGGTGACCGAGTTCGATAATATAGATAATGAGTTTTTGGTGGTGGATGAGATAGATAATACGATACGAACCGACACGGAGGCGGAAGAGGCCTTTTAGTTTGCCGAGCAGCGGAATGCCGCGATGTGGGTCGTGGGCAAGTGCATCGATGGCGCGCGCGATCTTTTGTGCGAGCGCTTTATCGCGGAGGCAAATTTTTTTAAATGTCTTAAGCGCCTTCCTTGAAAATTCGATCATGAATTTTTTCATGTGTGTTATAAATTGTGTTCTTTTTTGATAGTTTCCCACGGCACAGTACGGCCGGCGCGGATGTCGTTCATTCCCTCTGCGATACCTTGTACCAATTCTTTATCGGCAAGTATATCGAGTGTTTCATGCAGACTGTTGTAATCATCGATGCTGATCATCATAACGACCGGTTTTCCCCGTTTGGTAATTACGTACCGGCTCATTTGCTTGTCAATGTCGTCGACCACGGCCGGTAATTGCGGGCGTACGTTTTTTAATGAGATCGTCTTTTCCATTTTTTTCACCTCCGCCTAAAGTATACTCTAAAGTGTATACTATAGTCAATGGTAAGATCATATAATGATATGGCTTACTATAATGCGGAAAGAGCTCATAATACACATAAATTGAAATATAATCAATATATATTTGAAAATTAAGGAAATTACGTCTAAAACCATTCGCGCATAATGGGGACAGCGCCCTTTTAGTATTTTAGATCCCGGCTCGGTTCTTCTTCGCTAAAGCTTCGAAGGAATAATTCCTGCGAAGCCTTGGCAAAGCAGAACGGCCGGGATGACATTATGACCAAAACACGGCAGAAGAATTCCTGCCAGAAATTAGCAAAGGAAGAGAGGTCACATCTTGACTTGTTGACTTCCCTGAATATCTAAAGTCAATTAATCAAGATTTGACCCCTTTTTTGATTTGATTTTCCGTCAATGGACGATAAATAGTTGCTTTTACCGGTGAACAGGTCTATCATGTTTTTCTTTATCAGTAGTTCAAACTGAGTGATAATTTTTAAGAGCATATTTAACCGATGACACAAAGGAGGGGCGTATGAGATCAATTTTAACGGGGCTTGTTTGCTTGATGGTTGTTGTGACAAATACGGCATTATATGCGTATGCGGAAGAACATCCCACTGTGGGTGAGATGAAAGAGTCGCAATCAGCATTTATGGCGGCTGAAGAGGAAGCTATGCAGACGTTTGAAGAAGCAGAGGAACCGGCACACGAGCTGGAAGGGGATGCCGGTACAGAAGCGCTCAGAGAAGCAGAAGAGGCTAAGAATGCCGCGCTAGAAACCGATAATGAGATTATAACTGAAGACGATGCCAAGGCGCATATCGAAGCGGTCCGCACACAAGCTGCATCGAAAAAACCATTGGATCATCCTGCGCATTAATAGTCTATAGTGATCAATCACATAACAAAACAAGCGACCAACGCACTGTCGGTGCCCTGGGCGATGTTAAAGGAAAAGCGTATGAAACTGGTTTCCTATGGTGTGCTTCTTATAGTATGTGTCGCAGTACAATCTTCGTATGCGGCACAAGATACAGCTCCTATGCCCGAGATCGTAACGGGTGACATCCAGGAACAGATCGAGAAGCATATCGCTGAAAAGGTCGAAGAAGGAGAAGGGTATTTTCATCTTCGCTTTGAAGGCAAAGATCTCACGTTGAATCTAGTGCGAGTCCATGTCGAATACTTGGCGAGCCTAAGCCCCACCAGACATTTTGCGTGTGTTGATATGGTGGGTGCTGATGGAGAGTTTTATGACGTCGACTTTTTTATGGAAGGAACGCGCAACGATATGCGGGTAACAGAGACCACCGTACATAAGATTAACGGACAGTCGATCTACGTGTGGAAACAAGCAGAGGATAAAACCTGGGAACGCGTTCCTGTAGCGGATGCATCAGCGGATTTGTTAGGCGTTATTAATGATCGGGATCATTTTGAATTCCGGTACGAGACAACGCTTCCGGCGATCAACACAGAGGCAAAAGTATGGATACCGCTGGCCACATCGGATGCATTTCAAACGATAAAGATAAAGTCGATCAATGGTCCCAGCCCGTATCAAATACTCAAAGACAGAACAGAAGGGAATGTAATCCTCTATTTCGAATGCGGGCCTGATGCAAGCGGCAAAAGTATTGTCATAACCTACGATGTTGAGCGGAGAGAGAAAAACGCGTATGAAGATGATCCATCCAATGCGCAACGATACCTTAACGTACCGGATGATGTGAATGATATTGCGCTTGTGAAGGCGACAGCCGACGAATTGGTCAAAGGAAAAGAAACGGACCTGATGCGCGCACGCGCGCTGTATGATTATACAATAGATGTCTTGGCCTACAAAAAAGCCGGTGAGGGTTGGGGAGCTGCTGATGTAGCCTATGCGTGTGATGCACGCTCAGGAAATTGTACTGATTATCACGCATATTTTATTGCCTTAGCCCGCGCAGCCGGTATTCCTGCGCGTTTTGCCATTGGCGCATCGATCCCGTCAAATCGTGATGAAGGTGGCGTTGATGGGTATCATTGTTGGGCGGAGTTCTATGCAGACGGCAAGTGGTGGCCCGTTGATATTAGTGAAGCCGATAAATTCACTTCACTAAGCATGTACTATTTTGGCCACCATCCGGCGAACCGCATCGAGCTTAGTCGCGGGCAAAATTTACGCGTGAGACCGGGGCCGCTATCCGGTCCGATCAATTTTCTTGCCTATCCGGTGTTAGAAGTGGATGGTGTAACAGTACGTCCGCAGAAATTCTTTTCATTTAAGCGTTAACATACTGCCTGTATTTGCACAGTCACGGAGGTATGCTCAAGTACGCTTGTCCTGGACCCGCACTAAACAATTAATACCTATAGACGCTTTAGCTCATTCTTTACAATTGGGGATAATTAGGGACAGACACCAATAAATTAGATCCCGGCTCGAAGGCCGGGATGACATCAGAAAAGTTGGGATGACGGAACGCTGGATCTTTCGCCCCGCTGGGTTCTCCTTCCCCGCCGTTTTATTTCCCCTACAGTTTTGCTTTGCAAAACTAGCGTTGGGGACAGGGCGAAAACGAAAATGCGGGGGCAAGCAGGAGGACAGTTTTATTTTTAGTATATACCAAATAATAAGTTGTGCGAACTTATCGCAATTTGCGATAAGTTGAGAATTGGAAGTCACAATATGTGACTTCCAATTTTTTATGTATTTGGTGCTTTAAGATCACAATTTGTGATCTTAAAAATCACTTGCATTGTCGCTCGACATTAGTAAAATAGCAATAATAAATTGATTTAAAACGAAATAATGATTGATATTACCCTATGACAGAGAATTTACAGAGAGACATAGTATCCGTAGAAATAGTCGGAAATAAGATCTTACTTATTCGTGGAAAACGGGTTATGTTGGATCGAGATTTGGCTGAGTTATACGGTGTTGAAACAAGGATATTGAATCAAGTAGTCCGCAGAAATCGAGATCGTTTTCCTGAAGATTTCATGTTTCAGTTGAATAATGATGAGTTTGAAAATTGGAAATCACAATTTGTGATATCCAATTCTGAAAAGATGGGTATTCGGAAAAAGCCATTTGCTTTTACGGAACATGGGGTTACGATGCTTTCGAGCGTATTGCGCAGTAAAAGAGCGGTTCAGATCAACATACAAGTTGTGCGTGCGTTCGTGAAGATGCGGGAGTTCCTGAAGACAAACGAGGAGCTTGCGGCAATGGTAAAGGAAAACCGGGAAGCGATCATCCATATCTTTAAGATAATAGAGTCCCTGAAGAACGAAGAAGTACAACCGAAAAAGAAAATAGGTTTTCACGCGGAAAAAAAATAAAATAATAAGCAAAGGAAAAAAGAGTGGTCAAGTCTTGACTTGTTGACGTCCCTGAATATCTAAAGTCAATTAATCAAGACTTGACCCCCTTTTTCTGATCTAATCATCTGCGCCGTAGGTCGCTTTACGGTAAAGATCATCCGATTTATCCTGCCGGTCACGCCGGTATGTGTACGCGTCGTGCGACATATCACTGATCGACCGCTGCGCATCCATCATCGCTTGATGTCCCGCTTGCCAGTTCGCCGGAGGCATTTGGCCCGTGGGCATCATCTGGCCCTGGTAATCCTGTTGGTCCTGCTGCTCTGCGGGAATAAATGCGGCAACGATCATACCGACGATCGCGATCATTACGGCGATGGTTCCCAGCGAAACGTACACTGCATTTTTCGGGTTTTTCCGCACATAGGCGCTTAAAAAGGAATCTTTCCCTTTCCACGGCCGATACATGCCGGCCGCAAAGCGATAGGCTTTTTCTTCTAACGGGCTTAATCCTACGGGAATGTCGTTGCGGGGCAGCGGCGGGGGTGTCGCGGAACGTCCGGGCAGCGGCGGCGGCTGGGTCGCGCCAGCGAAGAGTTCTGATAATCCGGGGATCTGTCCTGCAGCGTGCCACTGTTCCATGCCTTCGCACCACGCCAGTGTGTGCGCGGTGATCTCACCCCGGCTGATCTTCTCCTTAAGAGGTTCTTCGTTCAGCGGGCCGGTTTGTTGATCATTGACGACGACAAAATAAGTTTTCCCCATAGTCTTTCTCCTTTTTTATTGTTGCAGTGTGAAGTGAGAAACTAAATACGGTCCACATTTTTGTTCATTGCGGGAATACACGAGTGGGACAAGATGCATAATTATCCTGTGCGCCCCAAGATTTGTCAATAAGCCTCTACCGGGGACAGACACTGGTGTCTGTCCCTGATTAGTAATGAAGGGTTCCTTTCTAAGGTCACACATTGTGACCTTAAAGAGTCGGGAAAAAGCAGTTGCATTATATCCAAATATTAGTAAAATAACATTAATTAATTGCAATAATTATATAATGAATGAGATTTTACCATATGATATCCCAGAATAAAAATGCGGCACTATCCGTTGAGATCGTGGGGAGTAAGATCTTAGTTATTCGCGGGAAACGAGTTATGCTTGATCGTGACCTGGCGGATCTTTATGGTGTAGAAACAAAACGACTTAACGAACAGATTAAGCGAAATAGCAAACGCTTTCCTATAGATTTTATGTTTCAATTAACATCGGACGAAATTGAGGCTTTAAGGTCGCAAAATGCGACCTTAAAAAAAGGTCGAGGACGACACACTAAGTATTTACCTTATGTATTTACTGAACAAGGTGTTGCCATGCTTTCAACAGTGTTGAATAGTGAAAAAGCGATCGAGGTCAATATTCAGATCATGCGGGCGTTCGTGAAAATACGTGAATTCCTGGCCACGAACGAGGCGCTGGCCGAACGGGTCAAGGAGAACCGGGAGGCGATCATCCGGATCTTTAAGATCATCGAAGAGCTTAGACAGCCGGTTCCCGCGCCAAAAAAGAAGATAGGCTTTCACGCCGAAAAACGTTAGAATATAACACATTGGTGTCAGGCACTGGTGCCTGACACCAGTGCCTGACACCAATGAAATTAAGGAGGGGGGTATGAAAGAAAAAGTGCGCGGTGTTGTGATCGCGGGGTTGATCATGAGTTGTGTGTTCGCATCGTTTTTGATCGGGAACCTGTTCTCGGCCTATAAGGGTAAGACCGATATCTGGTGGACGCCGAAGACGATGATGCTTTCTCTTGAGCGCGCCAAGGAGAGGGTCGAAGTCTATGTGGGCGGCACCTTGCTCAGCGAACAAGCCCGCAAGGGGATGGTGACCGTCAGCGACGAGTCGGGCGGGCAGTACACGGTCTACGAGAAGAATATCGGGGTACGCGTGAACAATTGGGACGGCCAGAAGGCGGCGTTGCTCGAGCGGGCGCTCTTGAATGCCTTCGGCGCGGGCGCGGGCCTCTCACTCCTTCTTGTCGGTCTTTTTCTAAGGAAAATCTAGTATTCATCGGCCTCAGGCACGGTGCCTGAGGCCGCTAACAGGGATAAAAAGTGGTCAGGCCCCTTTCATTCACGGATAAAATGAAGGATTCGCATGTGAAAAAGTTTTATGTGGTCATGCTAGCATTACTCGTAAGCGGATGCTTGGGGATCCCGCGGAACGTCACGCCGGTCACGGACTTTGATCTCGATCGCTATCTCGGCACATGGTACGAGATCGCGCGGCTCGATCATTCGTTTGAACGCGGGCTCGAGCAGGTCAGTGCCGAGTATGCGCTTCGCACGGGCGGCGGTATTACGGTTACAAACCGCGGATTTGAGGCCGCGAAGAATGAGTGGGCCGAGGCGAAGGGAAAAGCGTTTTTTGTCGGGGATGAGAATGAAGGGCATCTGAAGGTTTCGTTCTTCGGGCCGTTCTATGGTTCCTATGTCATCTTCGGGCTTGATCCCGAGAACTATCAGTACGCGTTCGTCTGCGGTGCGAATACGTCGTATTTGTGGTTGTTGTCGCGGACACCCACGGTTGATGAGGACGTGATGGAACGTTTTATTGAAAGAGCGGATAGTCTCGGATTCGATACGGATGCCCTTATTTATGTGAAACACTGATATGATCGGCCGCGGTCTCAGGCACCGTGTCGGACACCAAACAAAAGGTAAGATGAGGTACAATGAAACGCAAGGAAAAACCGCAACATCAGTCATTCAAAAACCTGATCGATTCTTTACTGAAGACGATACAAGAGCTTAGGGCTCGGCTCACGCACAAAGAGAAAGAATTAGAGGCGCAGGAGAACACGCTTGAGCGGCGGGTGAATGTTCGCACCTCGGCCGAAAGGGTCATTCATAGGCAGTTACATAGCGAGATAGAACACCGCGAGCACTTGGAGCGCATGCTCGAGGATACCCTTGAATATGCCACCGGCATTATAAATACGTTGCGTGATCCATTCGTCGTTCTGAATGAGGACCTCAGGGTGGTTTCCGCGAGCCCTTCGTTTTATCAGGTCTTTAAGGTTGAAAAGAATGAGACCGAAGGGTACCATATCTATAATCTGGGGGATCGTCAATGGGATATCCCGAAACTGCGGGAATTGCTGGAGGATATCCTTCCGCGGGTCACGAAGTTCGATAACTTTGAGGTCGAACATAATTTTCCCGGCATCGGCCGGCGAACAATGCTCTTAAACGCGCGCAAGATCTTTCGCAGATCTGACCGGATAGAGCTTATCTTGCTTGCTATGGTGGATATCACCGAGAGCAAGCAAGCGGAGGAGCAATTAAAGAGGCTGGCGACTCACGATGAGCTCACCGGCTGTATAAATTTTCGGTCGATAATGGAAATATTAGAAAGTGAGATCGCCCGCTCTAAACGGTACCAAAAAAAATTCAGCATAGTCATGATGGATATTGACCATTTCAAGAGCGTCAATGATGCATATGGCCATCTGGCCGGCAATGATGTCTTGGAAGCCTTTGCGCGTATCCTGAGAAATAGCGTGCGCAGCGTGGATATTGTCGGTCGCTACGGGGGTGATGAGTTCTTGATCATCTTCCCTGAATCAGACACAAAGAACACACGGGGGGTTTTAGAGCGGGTCAGGAAACATTTCAGCCGGACAAAAATAGTTTCACGGCATATCGATGAAGCGCGAGAGCTTACGTTACAATTTAGCGCAGGCATCGCGGTGTTCTCACCAGAGATAGGCGATATTAAGGAATTGCTCTCGAACGCCGATGACGCGTTGCGGCGCGCCAAACAAAAAGAATGAACAGTGGGGACAGACAGAGAGTTATATCGGTATGCAAAAGGGGTCAGACCCCTTTAATATTCCGTCACAAGGCGTGGCGGACAGGCGCGATGACGTCGGAGCCGAGGTTCCCGCTTCCCCTCTGCCGTTTTCTTCCCCTAGAGTTTTGCTTCGCAAAACTAGCGTTGGGGACAGGTCGAAAACGAAGATGCGAGGGCAGGCGCGGGGACGACAGCGAATACATACGCATTAATTTTAAATGGCGGCTGATCCACCACACCGCCGTCATTGCGAGGAGCGAAGTGACGAAGCAATATCTGTACTGAGATCACCACGGCGGACAGGTCAACCGGAGAGCTTACGGTTTGTTTGAAAATATAATGTAACCTATCCCCACCGTTTTCTTCGAAAACGAAAATGTGGGGATAAATTCAACCGGATA
>JAFGJY010000084.1 GCA_016928875.1 Candidatus Omnitrophota bacterium
ACCGCTGCCGTCATCATATGTCTCATAATATGCGACCGAACCATCTGCATACGTTACACGTTCTATAATATTCGTCCCTTCCTGATAGGAATATGTTGCAACGGTATTACCACTACTATCGATCACTTTTGAAACGCGCGTCTTCTGCTTACCGTCTGTGTCCGTATACATCTCATACTGTGCCACAGTACCATCTGCATATGTAACTTCATTGATCAGATCAGTTCCTTCATGATATTCATAGGTAGCAACTACATCGCCATTTTCATCGACTATTTGATGAAGGCGAGATTTAAGCTTCCCGTTCCCGTCAGTATATGTTTCATAATACGCGATCCATCCGTCAGCATATGTAACACTTTCGATAAGATCCGTTCCTTCTATATAATTGTAGGTTGCAAAGACATTGCCGTTCACATCTACGATCTGAAATATCCGTGTATCCATCTCATTGTCCGCATTAATGTAGTTCTCATACAAGATGGTCATACCAGCGGATGTCACTACGCGCTCAATAAGATTTGTATCACCCCTATAATAATAGGTTCTCAATACTTCACCTGCACTGTTCCTGATAAAATGAAGCCTGCTTTTCTGGACCCCATCTTCCGTATATAGTTCGTACTCTGCTATTGTGCCATCATTGAACTCGATACTTTGTATCAAGTTCGTCCCGTCATAATAGTTGTAGTGCGCGATCACCTCACCGTTCTCACCAATGATCTCTTCAACGCGCTGCATAAGTTCATCATCAGCGTTAACATACGACTCAAATAATACGCGCCGTCCTTCACCGTCTATGATCTCTTGTATCTCGCCTTCAGCAAGTCTGTACGCAAGCTCTTCGTTCTCGTCAATATACCCAAGCAGGGCGTCAAGGCTGTACATCTCATTGAACCGCTCGACTTGGTCCATAAGCGCAAAGTCAAATCCACCAAGTGCCTCATTAAGTGCATCTGCTCGTTCATTGCCTTCGTTCCCAAACGAACTGTCATCATCATCTTCTTCATCGTCTTCTTTATCGCCGGTCAGCTTATCCAATTCCTTCAGCGATTTCAACAAGTTCAACATAGCACGCAGCCGGCTTAGTTGTTCCATATCGTGCATCATCTCCTCAAGCAAGTCAAACTGCCCGGGCCTTATTTCAGCAGTTTTAACGCCAAAACGATCTATAACATCCGCGCTTCTGATGTTCCCTGCTTTTGAATGCCATCCTGCAAAATATGATATAGCTTTATCCGGGTCGCCATCAGGGTCAGTAACACCTGTGGCAACTATAGAGTTCACAACATCACCACGTTCGTCAACGGTCTTGATCGAGATCACTGAATCCCCGATGATCCTCTGTATTACTGTTTGATTCATCTTCGGCGTCTCTATTGCTGCTATCCTCTGTACTTCTGTCCCATCGATAAGCTCAACCGTCTCATAGTAGACTTTATCGCCGTTATCCATCAGAATATACAGGATCTCATCAGTATCATGTCCTGCTTCATCTTTAACGTAGAACCGTACCCCTTCGACGTATTCTGTAGCGTTGAGGCGCGCGATATCATAATCACTGTAGTTCGAGTCAATGTGTTTTGGCCGAACCGTGCCAGGATCAAATTCATAATAATAATTTTCATAAATGAATGAATCCGGGTCGTCAGGCGATGTATTCAATATCTCATTCATACGTGTTTCCATAGCAGTTATGGTATCTTCATCTAACACCTGTCCCTCAGCACTGAGGATCTGCGCAACTATATTAGTTTCTGCCTCGGACTCTTCATCGATTTCATATTCATAGGTGTACATATCGCTATTTAGGCTGACTGCGGCAACGCGGAATTCCTTATCACCGTCACTATTCGTATATTCCTCATAGTCGATAACAACTGACTCACTCGTCTCTGGATTATGATACGAGAATTTAATAGGATGGGATGAATCAAACTGATATTCATAACGGCCTAGCTCTTCTCCTGTTGCTGAGACGATCTGATACGGACGTGACTTTAACTCACCATCATCTTTGTACAGTTCATAGTAAACAGTAGTACCATCGTCTCTGCGCAATTCACTGACCAACTCGTTCATCATATATGTATATTCCAAAACACCGCTCGAACTGGTTATTGACTGCAAGCGAGAACCTTCGACATTGATTTCATTGACGTATTCTTCATATGTATACACCGTATCACCTATCGTGATCGACGCTATGTCCGTCGAGTCTTCCGCTGTATACCCTATAGCATACACAGTACCATCAGAACCTTGCACCTGATAAATCCTGTAATGAATAGTGACGAGGTCATCCTCAGGATCGTCAGGTGTCCCATTATTATTCAACACATGTGTGTAACGTTCATATGAATACGTGGTACCGTCTTCGGTTTTGATAGAATCTATAACGTTCGTCTCGCCACCTTTCTCTTCATCACGCGAATATGTAAACGTATATCGCGTTCCATCAGGCATCATCATAACGCCGATGCGCTGTCTCGTAGATGAACCAAACGATGTCTTCTTCGAATAACTTTCCTGAAATATCTTTATACCTGACTCCAATTCAAAATACTCTATCTTGCCGGAGAGGTTGTACTCTGCCTTCACACCGTCCGCAAAGACGATATAATCAACGATATTAACGTTTTCTTTATTGAAATACATGCTCACATCAGTTCGTTGCTCATAGTAAACCTTCATACCCTGATACTTGTCTCCCTCAGCAACGAGCTCAGAATATTCCAGTGCACCCGGATCATCCATACGGTAATGATATTCCATGTACACCGCGCCATTTTCATCGATCACCTCTCGTATGCGTTGCTGTATCTGGCCATTCGCATCAGTATACTCGTCAAAATACATCTTGAGCCCACCTGAAAGTGCCACATAATCGATAATGTCTGTCTCACGACCCTCGTCGTCTGTCTTATAGATGTACGTTCCATCTCCGACCTTATGCACACGCTGCATCTCGACCTGTTCCCCGTTCTCATCAACTGCCAAATAGGTTTCATACTCGACATTTATTTCTTTATTCGCTATGTTACTGAAAGGCAGGACGATCGCCAAAAGATCGACAGAATCTGCTTGTGTAGCATAATAGGATACCTTGAACGACTGACCGTCGGGCAGGATGACTTCTTTGATACGATGATTATACGTACCAAAAGAACCTAAAGTCGCTTCCATCTTATAGGTGAGCTCATTGACCGTGATCTCCGTGATGACAAGACTTTCTGCATCGCGATAAGTGTATTCATATACTTCCTCGTTCACGGTCACGGTCTTGATCCTGTCCGCATGGAGTGTTATATCATCTGTCTCATCATCACGAGTGCCATTATCATCGATGATATCGATAGTCTCGTACTCGATCGCGAAGTCACCGTATTGCACAAACGTTAAACGGTTCGTCACTTCGTCATAGGTGTAGGTAGCAACCACATTCTCGTCCTGATCTCGGATCTCTGAAAGACGCTGTTCTCCCCCTTCCGCATACGACTCAAAGTAATACCGCAATCCTTCATCATCTTCAAAATACTCTACTCCGTCCCCTGTTTCGTTATAATACGCGGTAATACCACCAGGCAACTCGATCCTGGTTATCTCATCATTGACGATATTAGCCTTGAACCCATATCTGTCCGTACCTGTTTCGACCAACTGCTCAAGCATGATAAGCTCATCACTAATGTCTGACGCATACGAACAAACAAATGTCCCTTGCTCAGGTATGGTAAATGATCGAATGCGAACTTGCCCTGATTCGCCATAGGTCTCAAAGAAGACCGTCATACCATCCGCTGCCACATATCTCTGAAGGACCCCTCCAATATAAAAGAACTTATCACCGTTAGCAGTAACAACGCTTTGTATAACACCGTCACTGTACATATATTCACGGACTAATTCACCATCTACTATTTCTTGGAGCGATACGACCGCAAGCGGATCATTTTCATCATACACGAAAACGAGCTGCGATCCGTCAGGATACTCCACGGTACTAATACGGTCCGGGTACTCTTCATCGTATTCAACAGTTACATCATCTCCCCATTCAGAAAGGTCTATCTCAGGATACCCTGCCACATATTCGCCTGGAAGAACACTCAATGCTTCGTCAAAATAGAAGCGTGCACCGTTCTCGAGGATCACATAGTTCGGCAGATCGAAACGGCGGCCTGCGATGTTCTCTTCTGATATAACATTGTTATTAAGCGCATAATCAATGACTTCGGCACCCTTTGCCATTGCGCCAAAGCAATCAACATCAAGCGCAGCCCTTGTCATCTCAGCAACTGACAAGGTAAATCCCGTATATTCGACAGGTGCTCCAGTTTCTGCACCACTCGGATCAATAATCGTCGTGATTTCTTTCTCTTCCTCATCAACGGTATAGACATAATCATACAGTTTTTGATTGATGCCGGTGCCAACAATTGTGGTATCGATGCGTGATTTCTGTTCCTCATAATCATCAGTGGTATCATACTGGGTTCCTGCATCATTTGTGACGGTATGCAGTTCATATGATACAGCAAGCGTTCGTCCATGAGCAGCGCTTTCTACAACGATCGACTGATACTGATCGGTTCCTTCAAAATAAGTGTAGGTAATACTCTCGCTGTGATCAACCGAACCTTTTTCAAAGTTAAAGATCTCTGTAAGCAGCCCGTCGGCATAATTGAGCCTGCGTTTTATGAAATCTTTTTCGAGCAAATACTCGCTGTCTTCCGTTATCCCGTCGCCATTAAGGTCCGTAGGCTCCTGCTTCATTGCCCATTCTTCAATAGCTATGCGCTCGGTCGATGTCTCGCTTGCATAGACATACTCAGCGATCGCTATGACCTCATTGCCTTGTTGTACTTCGACTCTATCGATGCGTTTCTGACCATCAGGAAGCTCTTCGTAATAGATAGCTTTATCACCGTTTACCAAGAAGTAGTCTATCTCATCAGTTTCTTCGCCAATAGTCTCATCAACCTTATAAATACATTCTACGACAATACCGTTAGGGGTTTCGAACTTGATGATCTTTTTGGTCTCCCCTTCGTCATCACGCGAAAAGTACACTTTGTATCCGTCTTCCAGAAGCAACATCTCAATAAACAGAGTAGTGTTGTGATACATTTCGTATTTGTAAAGCAATGTCCCATAGTCGATGGTATACGAATAGCTATATCCGTCACGGATCTTCTGCACAACATTTCCGCGACTGTCCAGGAAATTCGCGCTCTTGATCTCGCCGCTCTTCTCGCCGTCATCATCGTCATAAAATTCGATAGGACTGTCCTCATCACCATCCACACTGGTCACATCAGGACCAACGATCGCATATTTGAGCGTCTCGCCGTCAGGTTCGAAGTATTTGATAGACACATATCTGCCGTTCTTGACAGTGGTCTCAACGATCTCCTCTACGATATCCGTATCATTTCCCTGCGCATCTTTTCGATACACTGTTCGACGTGTTGTACCATCGGGCATCCTACTCTGTTTGCCGGCATATATATCATCCCCTTCAAGGTGTTGCAGAACATATCCGTCTTTATCCCAATAAGTGATCGATAAAACCGCACCAACACGACGATACGGATATCTATACTGCACTGCTTCGACGATTGTTTGTCTACGTCCGACACCTTCACCAACAAATCTCCATATCACACGCCCTAATGTATCTTTGATAGTCCCTACATTCCCAACCCAACGAATCGCCCCAGGATATGTTCTCTCATTAAGGGGCACTCCTTCATCTTCGAGATTATACTCTAATCGTTGTATTGTATTCTCAGTTGACGGAGTCCTCACGAGTGTTGCTTCTTGTGTCTCAGAGTTATACTTTGCGTCATATTCTGCCTCTCCCTGTTTGAAACGTACAAGGTAATTCCCTTCTTCGACTCCACCATCAGCATAGGTAAATACACTGATGTCGACCAAATCCAATGATGCTCCACTGTTATAATCAGGATCTTGTACAATAGCTGCTATTGTCTTTTGGATCGCATCTAAAACTATCGGAGACATAACACCGAATGCTGTAGAATCGTCGAAACGATACGCTATCGTTGTCTCAGCTGCTTTAAACTGCACGACATAACCACTCCACAAAAGAATATCAGGATCATCCCACGATGGAACATCACTATTGTACGAAATCCGTAAAAGCGATACCTGCGCATCACCAAACAGGTCCCTAAGCTCACTCATCGCCTGTGCAATGCCTTCCAAAGAAACCCCATTGAGAAGCATAACACCGTCACGTGCCTCAAAAGTGAACTCAAGATCCCCAGCCTGCACAATCGCTTCATATCCCGTATCTGTAAAAACTAATTCTCCAATGACGATCTCCGCACCAGCAACAAAGAACATAGATACTGCATCGCAAATATCGCTTGTAGTAACGACTTCTGTCCTCTGCCAATAATGACTGACGGTACCATCCAAAGCCATAACGGTACCGGTAATCACTTCTCCATTGTCACCGATCTCGATCGGATTGTCTTCATACTGCGTTACAAGAGAACCATCGGTGCGTTCAATCTCAATTATCTCTCCGTCTTCAAAGGTATAGGTATTGCCTTCAGGATCGACCTCGACACCGTTATACACTTCATCGTTCTCATCGAGTTCAAGAGATGTTTCTCCGTCTCTCGGCGTTTGCGTCGTTGTCGAACCGTCAGCGGCAATGATCTGACGCTCAGTGAGATTGTCATCCGTATCACGCGTCTCGACCGTAGTGATGCCGGTAACCGTATCCTGCACCGCTGTTTCTTTGTTGCCATCTTCATCAGTACTCTCGTATTCGATCTTGCCGTCCCATTGCCCATCGACCTCGTTATAGTTCATCGTGATCGCGATATCCTTACCGCTTACGGTCTCGTACTTCGTGTATGACAACACATTACCGAAACCATTAGTCACGACCTCTTCAACGATCTCGTTATTGATAGGATCACGGAATTTGTGATGGACATTACCGTCCTCGTCCTCTTCGCTTTCGTCCGCGAATTCGATACGATCTTCAAGGGTCTTGGAATCGGGAACTTCGTCTTTTATCTCAGTCAAGGGGGAAAGGGGACCCGTTACATCAACTTGGAACATTTCTGCTAAATGGGGTAAATCGCGCACTGTTTCATCATCAACGGATTTTTCTGCCTGTTGATCATCCTCTTGTTCGGTCTCTGCCGGCGGCGGTGCCTCCTGAGCACTTACAGTATTGTTCGTGAACCGCCAATCGATCAGCGTAAACATAAAAAAGAAGATGGTCGCGATCGAGGTCGCTTGGAACCATCTCCTCAGCCACGTGGAACTGCGCCACGTGATACCTTGGTCTTGCGGCCAAGGGTTTTCTTCCGGCGGCTTGTGCGCCAAGCCGACCTTCGTGTTATTTGTCCCCATGTTCATAACTACCCCTTTTCCTTATAGTTATAAAATCAGTTATATATATATATGCATTTGGGTCATTATCGGCAAATTTTTCCGCCAACCCAAATTTTAGTAATTTATTTTTCATATTATCCTTAACCTTTTACTAGTTATATACTTATGTCAATAATTCCGCGCGGCAAGCAAATAAAAAAGCCGGGCAGCTGAAACTAATTTGTATTTAGTTTCGGCAACCCGGCTATCTCATGCACAACACAAACAGAAAAGAAATAGTCTGTTCAAACGACCCGTTTACGATGCGCTCGACTATCTCCCGCGTCTACTATTGTAAACGCGTATGAGACCCGTAGCTTTGCGTCCCCACCTCACGATGGGTTTGCCTTTATCGGATAATACAATTTTATTTTTCTATTAAAAAGCTAACATATAATAGAGACCATGTCAAACTGCTGGATCAAATAAAACCGGCTCCAAAATATGTGGTTATTTTTCAGGTATTTTTTGCTCGATCCTACTCGAAAAATAGGCTCGACTCGGTGTATCTTCTATGACTGTTTTGCGGCTTCGAAAAGAGCGTATTATTTGCCGTTTTTTAAAAAATGAAATATGTTGTAACAATAAACATTTTAAATATTTAAACTATCTTTTTATAAAGCTTATTGCATTATAACTGTTATGCCTTGAGTTGCAACATATAAAAACCACTTAAATGTATTTTTTGTTTTATAAGAATATTTATTATGCTTATTATTCAATTTTATGAGTTATGTTTGTAAACATAAAATAATTGGCTGGGAGACAAGGATTCTTCGCCATTTACTCGTTGCTGATCCATCCTGGATAATGGCGAATCCGCCACGTCTAGTGGCGGAGAACCTTTCATTTGTATTAGTGGCTGGGAGACAAGGATTCGAACCTTGACTAGGTGATCCAGAGTCACCTGTGCTACCGTTACACAATCTCCCAATGATTACTATATCTTCTTTGATTGTAAATAGTTATGAATTATAACCGAATGCGCCTATTACGCTTTATCATCATATTTATGACTCTATGATGTTTTAAAGCCCTTATTATAAGAGGTTGTTTTGCTTATGCAACTTTTTTTTGAAATAAACATACAAAACTAACTGCATCTGCGGCATATCCGCTACCGCATACGCACTTCATCGAGCTGCGCGTTCCGTCGCATCGCGTATTCCTTTAACAAAGGCGTGATTGGCAAGCCTTGCTGCGGCTCCTGAATGATCTGCCACCATACAAGCTTGGCATCCTTTTTCTTAGCACTTCTCTCGTCTAATATCGTATTGTTCTTCGGCGGTGTGAATGCGAGGGCAGTGCTTTCAAATACGATCTTATATCCGCCGATCAACAACCGGTGCGCAAACTCAATGTCTTCGTATCCATATCCCCCGTTCAGCGCAAAGCGTTCATCAAACACACCGCATCGCTGAAAACACTCACGCCGCACGCCACAATTACCTCCCAAGAGTTCTGTCAAAACACCTTGGTCACTCAATGACTGCAACCGTTTTCTCTGCGGATCATCGATTATGACCGGCAGATCACACGTACAATGTTCTGGGCATGATGAAAGATACCCCATCACTGCTCCAGCGCCGCTTTCTAATGCCGTGAGCATTGTGGCAACCCAATTCCAGTGCGGAACCACATCATCATCCAGAAAAAGGATATATTCACCACGCGCGGCTGCGATCCCCCAATTCCGCGCCACTGCCAATCCAAAGACATCGGTTAGCCCGGTATTCACGTATTGCACAGAAAAATCAAATCGTTTGTCGCTTATGACGTCATCAATAAATTGACCCGTTCCGTCAGTCGAACCGTCATCAGCGATCACAACTTCAAAGGACATTTTCTCTTTTAGTCTTTGCCGTGCAAGATGAGCAAGAACCGTATTTAAGTTCTCTTTGCGATTAAAGGTGGTAATGATAACTGACGCTTTGTAATCGTAGTTCATTGATTCGATGCATTCATTTTATAAATGCGGATCGTAGGATCAGCAATACCATAGATCCGTTTATTGGACAAAATACGCTGCAAGAATGACCCATGTTTAAATTCTCGTATCATCTTGATCTTTTCAGGAAAATTAAATGCATAAGGGCCACATGCCTGAATATCAGTATCAATGATGTAATCAATGTCGATGTTGGTCTCAAGAAGATCGTTCAAGGTTACACCAATAGCAAGCGAATAATTTAAAAATTTGAACGGTGGTGTCCTAAAATTACTCGGCAAGGTATCAAGCCCGATCACTGAGTCACGCGGGATATTCGCATTGATCCACCTTCCTGCCTCAAGTCGCGTCGCATGCTCGGTCGCGTCATTCTTGAAATGCAATGCTTCAGAAAGAGAGATCGATGCAGGATACACCATAAGCAAACTGAGAACGGCCAAACCGATCAAACGGCCGCGACGTTCGATCACCCTTTGCACAACATAAAGAGCATTGATAATGACAAGCGGAACAAGTGGAAGATAAAACCGTATCGATGTCGGACCCTCATTAAATTTGATCGCAAGTATTACGATCACGGCCATGCATACTGCCCAGAACAGGCGCATTTTCTTCCACGCGATTGATCCTATCATCGCTACAATGACAAGAGGCGCCCCAAAATAAAGATCTAAAATACGGAAAAAATGCACTAACGACCCTCCCAACGCTTTTATCCCGGAAAGCTGATAAAACCGCCCTGCGGTCGCGACCTCCTCAACAAAAACATTCGGATAAATGAAAAAATATATGCCTGTGATCACCGTCACAAAGGCGAAGGGTAATGTAACGATGCTCCAGGTAGGTATCGAAGCGCGCGAAATGACGGGGGTCTTATCTTGACGCACGCAATATAATCCGGCTATTATCAACGGAACTATAAATACAACGTTCACGTACACCGTACCCACCGCAAGACCTAAGAGCAAGCTCGCTGTAAAAAGTGCCGTGCCTTTACCTTTGCCGTTAATGGCATGCAAGCAAAAATAGAACATTCCTAACACAAATAAAGACCCCAGCACGTGTGGCTTGATGACCAGCGTTGTGATCAATGTTGACGGCATAAGAAGATAAAAAAGAGCCGCCCACAGTGACAGCCTTTTCGGAAAAAATAATCTGCTTATAAAATACACGGCGCCTGCACACAATACATTCACGTAAAAACAGATCCAACGAAAACTTAAATATACTACGGCAAGCTCACTATTATGTGTGAGATAATACCCAAAATCTCCAACGAGTGTCACAAGCTGCAATAGTGACAAAATCGCAAGTGCCGCTCCATAGACAAAAATGAATACCAATCCATACACGAACGTATCAGGGAAAAAATCGAAGATTGAGGGATCGATACACGAAAATGCATTTAAGATATTCGTCGCATCCGGCTCGAAGGTACGCACGATATATGATCGTGCAAGCGACAAGAACAAGACACGGTTCTCAACAGAGTTTTTGACAAGCCACGTTCGCTCATGCAGCTGTTCAAGGAGCGCTTTTGTGCTTTCCATTAGACTGTTGGCGGTCACGAAACTTTTGGAGCCGGTAAATAGAGCCTCCCGCGCCTGGATCATTTCCCGAAATGTTGTATCCGTTTGCTCTGCCCGCGCCAAGACAAGGTTTACACGATCAGCAGTCGGCAATCCCCATATGATCCCCATCGTTAGCATACACGAGATGCCCGCTAAGAGAAGAAGACAGACTATAAGTTCTGAGTATTTGGATAAAGAAAGGTATTTCATAGCTTAAAACTGATTACGCTGTGGGGATGAATTCTTCTGGTACCTCAGCTGAATACTCATCTGGTGGATCCGTATAGGGTATGGTCTTATCCGCATAGATCACTCCCGATGAATTAGTAAAAAAACGGGCATTCCCGGAAAATCCGTCGCTTAACGGTATAGAACTTATGGAATACGCTGGATAGATTGTTGTTTCTTCTCCTCCAATAGTATAGTTAATAGGATCAGACGCGTAATAATAAAATTCATATCCGTGTTTTCGTCCGCCTTCAGGGAACGGGTCAAGATATGCAGGATCGCCTTCCTTAAGGTCATCAAGCTCTGTAGGATATGTTGGAGGATTTTGATCGGCACGATAATTCTCAAGTGCCGTGATAATAGTACGGAGAGATCCCTGCGCATTTGTTTCATTAGCACTTAAACGAGCACGCAACAAGCTTGGTATTCCCAATGCGACGAGAAGACCGATTATCGCAACGACGATCATGATCTCAACCAACGTAAAGCCTTTTGAATTGTTATTTCCCATAAGGCACCTCACACCTTTTATTAATGCAATCATAATGCCAAATAACCAACTATCTATTTGTTAAATTATAGATTAAGTTTTGGTCAAGTTAAAGAAATAATGTAAATTGTTATTCGATGTAATAAATGAGAGGAAGAATACACTATGTCTCGGCAGCAGGGTTAAATCTGAAAGATTTAACCCGCCGACCCTACGAGCACATTTGGCTAATGCCAAATGTGGACAAAAAAAAGGCCCTGTGCTATGCACAGGGCCTTTTCTTGAAATCAATTATCCACCAATTGCGATCATACCATCAGGTACATCTTCAGAATAGTCACCAGGAGCATCTACAGTACCATCTGCTGAACTATAGATAACACCCGTTGAATTTGCATAGAACGTAGCATTCCCTGTTTGACCATCACTCTGCGGAAACGCAGAAAGTGAATACGTCGTATAAATATCATAATCCGTTCCACCGATAGTCACTGTTACTGGATCTGTCACAAAGTAATCAAACGTATAGCCTTGCTTGTTACCTTCATTAGTCCCCGCAGCGCCTGTCAACCCTTCTTCCAAATACGGAGGTGTTGCTGCAGATAGATCTGCGAGGTCATCCGTATACGTTGGAGGATTCTGGTCTGCGCGATAATTTTCCAACGCTGTGATGATCGTTCTCATATTAGCCTTTGCCGCTGATTCATTCGCGCTCAAACGTGCTCTAAGCAAGTTCGGGATCGCGATAGCGACGAGGAGACCGATGATCGCTACGACGATCATGATTTCCACGAGGGTGAAACCTTTCTTGTTCCTTGTAAACATGGCTGCTCTCCTTTCAGTTTATGTTGTTGGTAATTGCATTTCCACCATAGGATAAGTCAATTACCGTGCCATGAACAAACGACCCTCAAAATATAACTTATCTGCAATACTTACAATGTGTTATGCAATAATGAGCATTATATGCAATACATTCTAGATATATATCGGCGTAAAAATCTCTTTCTTTATGTAAAAAGATTTTTACATCCTGCACAAGTGTGCAGGGGCCGCAGATCTGCGGCCCCTGCAAGCACTGCATATATCATCGCGTAAACATAAAAAAAGGGACACATTGATTTCAATGTGTCCCCACTATTTATGTTTGAATGTTAACTAGACTCAGTTCGCTTTTTCAAAGGCATCCATGAACTCAACGAGCTTAACGATACCTTCTTTCGGAAATGCATTATAGATCGATGCGCGGCAACCGCCAACAGAACGGTGTCCCTTAAGGCCAGAGAGGCCTGCAGCCGTTGCTTCGGTGATGAACTTTTTCTCAAGATCTTCACTTGGCAAACGAAACGTCACGTTCATAAGTGAACGATGTTCGCGCGCTACGGTCGGTTTGTAATAATCGCTCTTATCGATCCGATCAAAGAGGATCTTCGCCTTCTCTTCATTTTTCTTTTGCATACCTGCAATACCGCCGTTCGCCTCAAGCCATTTCATCACGAGCCCCATGATGTAGATCGCGAATACCGGCGGTGTATTGTAGAGAGAATCTTCGGCCGCATGGGTCTTATACGAAAACATGGTCGGCAACCCTTCCGGTATTGTTTCCAGTAATGCTTTCTTCACGATCACAAGGCACACGCCCGCGGGGCCGATATTCTTCTGCGCGCCGGCGTAGATAAGGCCGAATTGATCAACATCAAAAGTCTTTGACATGATATCAGACGACATGTCAGCCATAAGCGGCGCTTTTGTCTTCGGGAATGTTTTATACTGCGTGCCTGCGATCGTGTTGTTCGCAGTAATATGCACGTACGAAGCATCATCACTGAATTTAAAACTGGTCGGGATGTAATTGAAGTTCTTGTCTTCAGACGATGCGGCAACATTGACGCTCTTGCCCTGGATCTTTGCTTCCTTGATCGCTTTCTTTGACCATGAACCTGTATTCACGTAATCAGCTTTACCATTCGTACAAAAATTCATTGGAATAAATGCGAATTGTGTCGACGCACCACCGGTCATAAATAGCACATCATACTCATCTGATATGTTCAAAAGCCGTTTGACCGCAGCTTTAGTCTCTTGATGCACCGCGTCATATTGTTTGGAACGATGACTCATCTCGATAATGGACATGCCTGCGCCTTTATAATCAACAAAATCTTTTTGGGCTTCTTCAAGTACTGGCAAAGGAAGTGTTGCCGGGCCTGCGCTAAAATTGTAAATTCTTTTTGTCATTTTTGGATGCTCCTCTGGTTTGGTTGGTTGTGAAAATTGGGCACTATATTGTAAGAAATACATAGTGGGGTCGTAAAGAAGAAAAATATACTATTTGGGTGTGAAAATGACGCTTCATCATACATCAACGGTAGCCGCAGGCTTTAGCCTGCGTCGTCCAAAGAGGAAAACAAGCACCGGCGCGGGCTAAAGCCCGCGGTTACCAATCAATCAATAGCAAAATACGGGCTTTTTTGCAAAGCAGAAAGTGTCTGTCCCCTTGACTATTAGCCCTGTTCCTTGATCACCTTATCTAGGTGGCAGGATTCATCGCGCTTGTAGGCTCCTTGACGCTGAAGGAGTTCCTTGAAATCAACCTGGTGGGCATCGAAATCAGGGCCATCAACGCACGCGAATTTGGTCTGACCTCCCACCGTCACCCGGCATCCGCCGCACATCCCCGTTCCATCGACCATTATAGGATTGAGACTTACAAATGTGGGGACCTTGGCAGTTTTGGTCACCTCACTCACTGCAGCCATCATAACTGCCGGGCCAACAGCAAATACTTGGTCTATATGCATCTTACTATCAATAAGTTCTTTTAAAACTGTTGTAACGAATCCTTTTTTGCCATACGATCCATCATCGGTCGTTATGTGCAGGTCTTTACATACCGCACGCATACGGTCTTCAAAGATCACATAGTCCTTGTTACGCGCACCGATTATGCCAATAACGTTATTCCCCGCTTCGTGAAAGCCACGCGCGATCGGATAGATACACGCGATCCCGATCCCCCCGCCGATACATACGACCGTGCCCTTTTTCTCGATATGGGTCGGCATACCCAAAGGGCCGACGACACCGGCGATCGAATCCCCGGCATTCTTAACGCTCATTTTTTTTGTTGAGGCCCCTATCTCTTGCACGACGATCGTGATCGTACCAGCCTTGCGATCGAAGTCAGCGATCGTCAGTGGTACACGTTCACCCTTATCATGAACACGGATTATGACGAATTGCCCTGGACGGGCCTTGGCAGCGATGTCAGGCGTCTCGAGTACGTAGAGACTGACATTCACGGACATGACTTCTTTTTTAAGTATCTTCACCATCAAACCACTAACCCTTTCTGATCATTCAAAGCGAAATACAGCAGAATCGAACTGTGGATCATACTTTAGCGAATTATGCTCGGGCACGTAAAAGGTCACTATTTCATAGAGGCCGAACATCGTTCGGGTCAATGCTCCGCTCATTCCCTTCATGGCACCATACGTCATGGCCGGCAACATACCGTCCTTATACCGAACGTCTTCCATGTGATTGATAATATCGAATGGCGCTATCATGATATCGATCATCCCATCGCCGCAACGACGCATCATACTATCAGACGGTGGTTCCGCCTGTGCCGATATCACAGGATAAAGAGTGAGTGCTATACAACTGATGGTGAATAATAAAAATACGTTACGTTTCATAAGTAGGTCCTTTTCTCCTAGCGGATATAATACCGATATGCATCTATTATCTTCTAGGCTATATTATTTCATCTCAAGGCAAGCCACACCCGTCCCGTATATGCTCGGAAATCCCGATACGCTTATGTTCGCATGCTCAAAAAGTGCGATACACGGTTTTGAGCTGGTTCACGGCAGAATGCCAGGTATCAGCACAGGCATCTGTCATGAGATGTATATTGTCTCGATCGTCTCTCAGGACGATCGTCACTAGAGGGGATCCGTCCCCAGTTTTCGTCACATCCGTGTGACAGTATCGAAGTTAATGTCGTATAAATCATTAACCCATTACAATTAAATGAGTTAAAAGCTATCGTTGTTATTATATTGTCGCAAGAATGTTACAAAACACCCTATCCAATAGGGTTAAATTCATCTCACGATAAATGTCATAAATCAATATAAATAAATGTGTTATAATATTTAATCGGTCATTTTTCAAGTTGGCACGTGATGTGAAATAATAGAGACAAAACTTACCCGGCTATCCAAAAAAAAGTATTTTTTGGCCCTTGTTTTCCTGACCCCGAAAACAAGGGTTTTTTTTTGAAAATATCAAATATCGGTTTGGCGTCAGTAATGCATTTGTGATATAAACGGAAGAGACAATATTGCTATCGGTAATAATCGACTAACTTTCACGATCTCTTAACCAAATATCACGCATATGCGGAAATATTTGCCGATGTTCTTAACGCCATCAATCACGCAAGGATGTTGTTGTCCATAGCCGTTAAACAACTTACGATTAGCATAAACCTACCGTTATTTTAAAGCACATATTATGAAAGGAGTGTATTACTATGATTAAAAAACTGTTAGCGTTATCTCTTATCATCTGCGTGATCCTGCTGAATTCTGACGCGGCATACGCACTTATCGTACATTTTGCTAATGGTGATCAGCTGCAAGGGACGGTAAAGGCTGAAACGGACACTGCGGTTACCTTTATCTCAGATGCCTTAGGAGAAGTCATCATCAATCGTACGGTCATTGATGCGATCGAAGACCCCACGATACCTCCGCCCAAACCCGAGGTCGAATATACCCGCGAGCTTGAAGCCGGTTATACCCTCATTAAGGGTAATACTGAAAAAGAATCGTATATCATAAGTGGTCTTTTCAATCGCAAGGCTGCGCGTGATGAGATCACCTTTAAAGGCAAGACCATGGAAGCCTCATCTGAGAAAAAGATGGACGAACAAAAGTGGGATGTCCTCGGACGTTATGCCTGGAGTTTCGGTGAGAAAAAGAAGTGGTTCAATTCATACCGTACGACGGTCGACCATGATCGTTTTGCAAATATACACTATCGTGTCACTCCCGCCGTCGGCATCGGTTATTGGATCAAGGATACTTCCGATCTAAAATTGATGCTTGAAAATTCTCTCGGCTACGAATATATAAATTACAATAATAACACCGAAAGCGAAGAGAACGTGGTCATGATCCCTCACGGCTATTTAGAAATGCCCCTTATAGGTAAAAGCGTGCTGACCGAAGATATCACGGCGTATCCGGCCATTGATGACTTCGGCGATTACCGCCTCACATCGACCACCACATTCACCAATCCGCTCAACGAATATCTCTCTGTGCGCGTAAGCTGGATCAATGAATACGATTCAAACCCTGCCAATGGAGCGGACAAACACGATATGACACTTGCGACATCGCTGGTGTTTAAGTACTAGATAAAATTAAAGAACATCCTTCTTAATTACATAATTTCTAAAAAAACAAAATACACGATCAGCAAAGCACCAATTTTTTAAACATTTTCTTTTTTGTGATTTTTTAGAAATTACAGCAATTAGGTTAAGCAGATTTTTAGGTGGGGTGTTCTTTCGATCATTTCACGCTGCGTGTGGAGATCAGATTGACGTCAAGGTCAAGAAAACGCGTAACGATCACTTCGCCGATATTCACTGGATCTTTTATACGCAAGGTGTGTATCAACGCCATTCCTTCTTGTAGTTTATCTTTGGGGATCGGCCTGTCCGTCCTGACGGGCACCATTCGTACCGACAGACCTTCGGCGCATACGGTCGAGGTCAACAAACGCTTTGGGTTTTCAATTTCTTGATGGGCAAAATGCACACCACGATTACATTCATTGCCGCGCACTGAGATCACTCTGCCATCGTGAACGGTAACCGATAATGCACATCCTTTAGGACACTCTGTACAGATCATTCTCGTATTCATGGATTCCTCTTTATATACAACGCCGCTTGTATCCCGGCCTCTTCACTATCCTTGGTCACCCAGTCAACGACATCATACACCTTGAATGCATTACCGCAGACAAAAAGACCGGGGATCGATGTTGTATTCACTTCATCCGATATCGGTGTGTTCGTATTTTTATCGATCTTAACACCGGCCATTTCGATCAGCTCGTTTTCAGGAATGAGCCCCGCCGAAAGCAGGACCGTATCGCAGGTAATATCGAATGCAGAACCGGGAATTTCGTTGAGGTCATCATTGACCCTGACCACGGTAACACGCTCAACACGATCGTGGCCACAGATACGCGCGATCTTATGGCCGAGATAAAGCGGGATATTGAAATCTTCAAGACATTGCACAACATTCCTGATAAGTCCGCTGCATGTTGGTTTTATCTCGACCACACCTTTGACCATCGCGCCTTCGAGCGAAAAGCGTCTCGCCATAATGAGACCGATATCCCCTGATCCGACCACCACGACCTCGTTGCCCGGAAGCCAGCCTTCCATATTGATCATTTTTTGCGCAAGTCCGGCGGGATATATTCCGGATGGCCGCGTTCCCGCGATATGCGCCATCTCCCGTGTCCGTTCACGGCAGCCGGTAGCCATGATCAATGCCTTGGCCTTTATCCTCTCCATGCTCCCCGGACGTAATACGGTCATGATCTTCTCCTTGTTCAGATCAACTACAAATGCCTGCAACCGCACATCGATCTCAGGTGCAGCATGTATGCCTTTTATAAAACGCTCCGCATATTCCGGGCCGGTAAGGATCTCTTTGTAATACGTAATGCCAAAGCCGGGATGGATACATTGATTCAGTATCCCGCCCAAGCATCGATCACGTTCCAACAGAAGAATGTCATTTATCCCATGCTCGCGCGCGCTTAATGCCGCGGCCATACCGGCCGGACCACCTCCTACGATCACAAGCTCGTACTCTCTCATGTTCGCTCCTTTACGACCATTTCAGACCCCATACCGCGCTTGGTAATGTTCGCGATCGGTACGTTCAGTTCTTCGGCAAGGATCTTCATGATACGTGCCGTACAAAACCCTCCGTGGCAACGGCCCGCTTGTGCCCGCGTGCGAAATTTTATCCCATCCAATGTCCGCGCGCCACGCGCGATAGCATCCTTGATCTCACGCACCGATACCATTTCGCAGCGGCATACGATATCGCCATATTCAGGATCTTTTTGTATTAATTGCTTGGTCCTATTAAATGGGATCGCAAACAGATGGTCGGTCTTTTGCCGATGACGATGAAAGAAGAATTTTTTCTTGAGATCAAGTCCGTTCTTCTTGAGCAGATCAACGACCATGACCGCGATCGCTGGGGCTGCGGTCAAGCCCGGAGACTGGATTCCCGCAACCGTAATGCATCCCGGCACACGATCTTCATGTCGAACGATAAAATCCTCCCCTGCTACCGGCCGCAAACCTGCAAAGTAAGCGATAATGTCCCGTTCGCTGATAGCCGGTATCATCCTACGAACAGATGCAAATACCTTTGCAAGACCTTCATCCGAAGTCGAAAGGTCCTCTTTTGACTCACATACCTCAGCCGTCGGCCCTACCATCGGATTACCATCAGAGGTCTTGATCACCAGAATCCCTTTCGATGTCTTGGTAGGTAGTGGAAATAAAAGATGATTAGCGATATATTCACGTTTTTTATCGAGCAAAAATTCCTCGCCCTTGCGTGCCGTGATCGTAAAATCATCGATACCGACCATGCGTGCGATATCGTCTGCGTATAATCCGGCGGCATTAATGATATATCGCGACTCGAAGGTCGCATTTGTTGTGTGCACAGTAAAGACCTTTCCACTCTCGATCGCGGTCACTTTTGTATTAGTGAACACATCGACACCGTTACGCGCCGCGTTCTCTGCAAGATCGTAGACCCAGCGATACGGACTGATGATCCCTGCGGTCGGCGCATATAAGGCCGCAACTACTTCACTGCTTAAGTTCGGTTCGTTTATCTTGAGCCATGGTTTGTAAACGATCTCAAGGCGCGGAACACCAATGTCCTCGGCTTGTTTCTTTAATGCGAACAAGTTTTGTATATCATCATCGCTAAATGCGCAAATAAGCTCTCCTACCGCTTGGAAATCGACACCGACTTCTTTGGCAATGATACGCGTTAATCGGTTCCCTTCGACACACAATCTACCTTTTAATGACCCTGGCTTATTTTGCGTACCGGGATGGATTATGCCGCTGTTCGATTTCGATACACCAAAGGCAAGCTCAGCTTCTTTTTCGACAAGTGCGATCCGTAGTTTATACCGCGAAAGTTCCCGCGCGATCGATGCCCCGATCACTCCTCCGCCGATTATGATAAGATCATATTCATTCATAGATCATTCCCTTATAGTAAGCGCTTTATGCACTGCGCTCTTCCATCCCCCATACGCTTTATCCGCATCTTTCTTTTTCATCCGTGGCTTAAAGCATTTTCCCTGCTGCCATAACCGGGTGATCTCCGTAGCACTTTTCCAATATCCCACCGCTAATCCTGCCAAATATGCAGCGCCTAATGAGGTGATCTCGATGACCTTTGGCCTGACAACATCGATACCAAGCAGATCGGCCTGGAACTGACAGAGGAAATCATTTGCCACGGCACCGCCATCAACTTTAAGCGACCGTACTTTCAGACCAGAATCCTTTTGCATCGCATCCAGAACATCTTTGGTCTGATAACACATTGCTTCCAATGCCGAACGCACCAGATGTTCACGGCCTGTGCCACGCGTGATACCGCTCAAAATTCCGCGCGCATCTTGATCCCAATACGGTGCTCCCAACCCGACAAAAGCCGGCACGAAATATACCCCGCCCGTATCCTCGACTTTCATCGCCAACCCTTCTGTCTCAGCTGCATGTTGTATGATCTTTAGCTCGTCCCGCAACCACTGTACCGCCGCGCCGGCGATAAAGATCGCACCTTCGAGCACATATACCGGCTCGCCCTTTCTACCGCATCCAAGAGTTGTTATCAGCCCATACTGCGAGAATGCTTTCTTCTTACCTGTATTCATAAGCACGAACGCACCTGTGCCATACGTATTCTTCATGCTGCCCGGCTCAAAACATGCTTGCCCAAAAAGTGCGGCCTGCTGATCACCGGCGATCCCAGCTATCGGTATCCCGGCTGATAATAGTCCGTTCTTTACGGTATGGCCGAAAAGACCGGATGATGGCTTTACTACTGGCATCATGCTCTTTGGGATCCTGAATTTTTTAAGCAACGCCGGATCCCACCGTAATGTTTCAATATTGAATACCATCGTACGAGAAGCGTTCGTATGATCGGTAGCATGAACCTTCCCTCCCGTAAGGTTCCACAACACCCACGCATCGGTCGTGCCAAAACATAAACGTCCCGCACGTGCTTTTGCCCGCGCACCGGGAACATTATTCAGTATCCATTCGATCTTCGTCGCCGAAAAATACGCATCGATCGGCAATCCGGTCTTACGCTTGAACGCCATCTGTGTCTTTTTATCCGCTTTCAATTTATTACATCGCGGAGCGGTCCTACGGCATTGCCACACGATCGCATTGTAGATCGGCCTGCCGGTCTTACGATCCCACACGACTGTTGTTTCTCTTTGATTGGTGATACCGATCGCTGCGATACTTGATGCCGGAACCTTACGTAAAACTTTTTGGATCGACATATCGACACTTGTCCATATCTCACGCGG
>JAFGJY010000085.1 GCA_016928875.1 Candidatus Omnitrophota bacterium
GAAGCATATTTGGCAGAGCATGAGCTAGAAAATCTCTCTGATAATGTGCCCGGTGAATCCTCCTCCTCTAGCGTTTCGGAGAACAAACATTTAACAGTCAATAATGAACAGTCATCGGTAGCTGTTGGAGAAGGACCAAATGCTGACACAGGGAATTCGGTCATATCAGGTCTTAAAGAGTCGCGCTCTATAGCCGCATTAATGAATATTGTTACAGATGGTAATAGTAGTGAAGAGGACATAACGTCAGCGAAAGATGCAATTAAGGCGATCAATGAATTAGAAAAGAAAGAAGCGGAAGAAAAGAAGGCCGCGATAGTTAAAGAGATCGATGCCTTTATTGAGGCGCATGATTCGGACGGTTTGATCGATTATGAAGCTAAGCTGAAAGGGAACGATGAAGAAATCGCGCAGTATATCAAAGACGCGCTTAAAAAGATCGGTGTTTGGAAAAAAGAAGTGGCGCCGCTCTTAGACAAGATAGAGCATGCAAGGAACGTTTACGATCTGGAGGGGCTTAGAGATTATGTTGATCATAAGGAGCCGGCTGTTTCTGAGAAGGCCCAGAAGGCGCGTGATGAGATCGCAGCCCTCATTATGGAGATCAAGCAGAATATCGATTCGATCGTTAAAGAAGCCAATATCCAAATGCTCAATGAGATCGATACCCATGGCCTGAAGGAATTAGAGATATACATTATAAAAACGAGATCTGGCTATGAGGAGAGGGTAACGTCGGAAAAGAAGAAGATATATGATGCCAAGGCCACCGGTAATGTTGCGGCGGTTACAAAGAGTATGAAGAGCGCAATGCCTGAAGTCGCTGAATACGCAAAAACCACAGTAGCTACAATTAAAAAAGAGATTGAAAGTGCGAAGGCTGAGATCGACGATCTTATGGCAGTGGGTGACAATGACGCAATATCTGCATACGAGAAAAGCGTTTATTCAGATGTTGCTAATTGCGCTAAAAAGGCAAAAGAAGAAGTTCTGAAGATCAATGGGGATGCTACGGATGCGATAGGTAAGGGGATCGCTGCTAAGGATTTTGATGCGCTGAAAGAACTGGCGAAGCATGCATATGGTGTGATAAGTACAGCTGCTAAAGCGGCGATAGAAATCTTGCATAAAGAAAAGAAAGAGCAACTGGAGAAGATAAAGGCCTTCGAAAAGGAGAATAAGTATTTTGAGATCGGACAGCTACGTAGCAGTCTGTTCAGCGATGTTGCACATCGTGCGGCTCAGGTTTATGAAAAGGGTTATCAGGCACTGTCGCAAGAAGCCTTGCAACAGGGCGAACTTAAACTAAGGCAAGCTGCTGTTGCCCAACTTGTGAAATTGAGGGACGAGAAGGTAGTGGGAGTGTTGACGACTCTTATGAAGCAAGAGGTAACGGGAGACCACGACCTCATGATATATGCGATGGACAAACGCGATGAGTTGATGAAACTTTTGGCTGAGAACGATGGTGCTGGTAAAACAAAGGGTGATGCAGGCGGTAAAACGTATTTTATAGCCTGGCCGATCACGGTGGTAGGCATTCTAGGCATTTTAGGAACGGAATCGGCAAAGGCGTTCTGGATCGGAGCAGCAATTATAGCAGCAGCCGGGCTAGCATATTATCTCATCAAAAAATGGCAAAGCGTAAAGCGGACTGCACGACCGGCTTTATATGCGACGCTAGGTGTTATATTTGTTGGCATGTCTGTTGCTTTAGTGTCGTGTGAAAAAGAACCAATTGGGCCAGATGTCGATCCTACTGAAGAGGTTATTGAAGTGCCCTCCACAGACGGATTGGTGCCTTCTGATTTTGAAGTGCTGAGCTCTCTTGATGTTTCTCAGGTTGATGGGGTGGAATTTATAGATAACGGTATTTTGCAGGTAACTTTTGCTGATGGTATTAAAGAAATATTTATTCCCTTTAAAGATTCGATTTATTTAACACATGAATACGATAGCTGTGTTTTTGAATACTATTCATACGATGAGTATTTTCGAGCTTATCTTAAGGTATTAAATAAACAAGATGAATCAATCCTGGGTGGCCATACGATTCTTTCTCCATATGCAGATGATTCTTGGGTAAAGTATGGATGTTGGATTAGACCGCCTACGATTATGAATACCGCCTTAAAGGGTATTTTAATCGGGAGAGAATACCTCAATAACGATGATGGAAAAAATGTATATTATGTTAACAGTATAGGCTTTAATAAAATTAAATCAGCACCCTCTGTCCCTCAGGGAATGCGTTTAGGGGATGAAAATTTATTAAGAAAATGGATTCCTAACTATCCTGTATTTATGAGCAATGGACTTACACGTGTAGCTATCGGTGTGCCTTATATATATGGAGCATTTGACGAGAGATTCTCAATCTTGTATCGAGGCGATGTTATTGGTTTGTCGCTTAGGTATTGGCGCGGTTCAAGGGGGCAGACGCGATACGCTACATTGCTAACTGGAGGAGAAACAGGGGATGAAGTTGCTGATTCATATTTCGAACGCAAGGCGCATTACCAGGAGGATTTTCCGACCTTGCGTTGGGACACCCTCAATTTGTCTTTGGATCATAACGATCCTCTTGCGTTTGATTACTTGTATTTGGAGTGGAGAGATAATTGGTCGTGGTTAAATGCGGAGAATGATATTTATCTTGCTGATGCGTGGATATCGTATATGGAGATGCCAAAAAAGCCGGACTATATGAAGGCAGAAGAGCTAGCGAGCAATTGGGATGTTGAGTCGGTCGGCAGTGATATTGAGTATATTGTGTCGGATGACGGTTTGATCAAAATAACAGCATTGGACCCGAACGCTATAGGCGAAGTGATCGTGCATTTTCCGGAAGTCTATCGAGATGGAGAATTATATAAAGTATATGCGAATTTAAAGTCTTCTCCTTATATCTATGCGGAGAGCACATATGGGTGTAGTATGCAGGTGAGTATGCTGTCAGATGGAGAAACTGTGGGATATAGCCAGGCAACAGGGGGATGGGATCAGTATAGCGATGACAAATGGGAAAAACGTCTTCTTGGGTATGTTTCTAAAGACCAGATCAATGGGATAAAGATATCTGACTTCAAAGGTACAGTCGTGATCGGTGACATCTGGCTTGAGAATGCAGACGGGGATCGGTTGCCATTTTTCAAAGATAGTTCATCAAGCGGCCGCAAATCTGATTCAGGATCTGGTACACTGAACAGCCATGCCTGGCCGATCGCGATGGTCGGAATTCTTGGCATTTTGGCGACTGAGTCGTTGAAAGCGTTCTGGATCGGCGCCGGCATTATAGCTGCTGCAGGGCTTGCGCTCTTCCTGATCAGCAAATGGCAGAGTGTGAAGCGAACAGTCCGTCCGGCTGTTTTAGCGACGTTAGGTATCATCACGATCGGCGCTGCTGTAGCGCTTGTTTCATGCGAAGATCCATTTGAAGACATTAAGCCTGACACAGAAATCGTCGAAGATCTTGAGGATTTACCACCAATTCAAGGTAATTATGGAAATAATGTTCTGGAATCATGGGAACCTTCAGAGAGCCATGGCGCAAGCTATGAGATGATCGGGAACAATGTCTTTAAAATTGCCCCTGATGAGCCGAAACGCTCTAGTTATAACTATGTTATGGGAGCTTTAAAAACACAGTTCCCCGCAGATCTTAATCATACGAAAGCGAAGATATTAGTATATGCAAAAGATTCGACAAAATTCAATATAGCTTTAGGGCACGATACTACAGGAGTAAATAATAACATTGTATATACATATGTGAATATTGAAGGCAAAGACGCATGGCAAGAGATCGACGTTGATATTGACCCTGCACATTCTTGGAACTTTGCAGATCATCCGTACATAAAATTTGCAAAGATCAGTTATGTAGAGTCAACAATATTTATTGGTGGGATATATCTCGGTCAAAATGTTATCGAGTTGCCAGCACTTAATAATGTTAACGAAAACAACATTGTGCCTTATGTTGATACGGAGGGAGATGGCTTCATTACGAGGTACGAAGACGTCCTTTTGGTTTACAAAACGGCTGTTGTCGATTTGCTTCAGCCTGTGTCAATTCCGGTTGATTATACACATGTAAAACTACAAGTCTATATTCCTGAAACCGAAGAAGATAGCGTATACTTTCAAATGAGGTTGAAAGATGGAGAACCCGAAAAAGAGATATCTCCACCGAGGTCTGCGAAATACGGGCATAAAAATGAATGGCAAGAGATCATTTTGCCTTTAAAAGGCGATATTGAAGATCGAGGAGCCGGAGTTAATCCTATTGGCTATACGGATTATACAGGAATACAATTATCTGTAGGTCCCGGTGCGGATGAAGCGTATATCGGTGAAATATCATTTATTAATCCTTATGCGCCGCCAGTGCCTTCGATTATTCGCGAGGATAACATTTTAGATGGATGGACACCAGATGCTCCGATCAAGATGCAGAACGGATTGTATAGGATCATCGGAGGGGGAGAGAATCATTTTAATGTAAAAGGACCCCTTGCGAGTCCAATCAAATACCGTGGTGACCTTTTAGCTATATATATGAGATATTGGATGGATGAGCGAGGGCATAGCCGTAAATTCGCATTAAGAACTGGCGGAGAAGAAGGACAAGAATTTGCTAGTGTTGGAGGTTCAGATAAACGGATATATTCAGACCAATATCCAGAATGGGATACATTGATGCTACGTCATCGACCTTTATCAATAACTGATCCGGAAGGCGTTGGTGATCTGGATTATTTCGAAGCGCTCTTTGATCTCAACTGGCAATGGGTGTCAAAAGAATCAGACATATATCTTGCTGATATGTGGGTTGAGTATGCTAACGTTGTGCCTTCAAAACCAGTTGATATGAAAGAAAGCGCACTCGCATCACACTGGAGCGTAGCCTCTGTTGGGAATGACCTTGAATATATTAAGACTGATAATGGATTGATAAAGCTGACAAGTCTTGCTTATGCTCCAAAGGGCAAAGTTGTAGCTACATTCCCTAGTGTAAAAGTACCGAGGGGAGAGACTCCTTATACTCATTTAAGAATGCGTGCCATTGGGCCTTCAGTTTTTCAAGACAATTATTGTAGTATTGTCTTTAAGAATGGAGAAGAAGTCGTGTTCGAGGGAGCTATAGGGCATTCTTATAATAGGATTCGGAATGAATGGACTGAATGTCCAATAGAGGAATTTTATCAATCATCAATCAGTAGTGATATAGTGTTTGATAATATTGAAATATATGATATGCATGGTTCTATGTATTTAGGCGACATTTATTTTGAGAATAATGGCAAGATCCTTGGTTCGATGTTTGATTTTACATCAGACCGATCCGATGCACGCAAATCGTCGTCGTCATCGGGCACTCTTTACAGCGTTGCTGTAGTACCGATCATTGTAATGTTAAGTCATTTTTTCTCTAATACACCCTTGTTGGCATTGCTTACGATCGTTGGTTTGATAGCGGGCATACTATATCTTTTAGTCAAAAAACTAAGGATCTCACCCAGACTGGTCAGTTTGTTCGGTGTGCTAACAGCTTTGGGCCTTTTATCTTCAAACGCACGAGCGCAGAATGTTGATAATCAACGCTATTTTGAACAGGGCAAGAGATTGTATCAGACGGGCTCTTATCAAAGAGCTATTGAGCAATTTGAGAAAATTGATCCAAAAACAGATAGCGCACATATATATTTGGCTCGCGCGCAGCTTGCACTTGGAGATTCGATTTCAGCGGCGGATAACTACATATATTCGTTGCGTCTCAATAGACGACTAGAAGAGCCCTATACAGGGCTGGCAGATATTCACCTCAAACATTGGAAGAGCCTTGATTATGTTTATAATGATTATAAGGCATTATTAGATCTCAATCCTAAGTCGCTTGTTAACATTAATATTTATGCTATGTACGGGGCATTTTTACAAAAAGAAAAACTTGATGAGTTGGAAGAGTTTTTAACGGCTCGACTTAAATCGATGAAGACCGAAGCAGAATTATATCTCGCATTGGGGCTTCTTACCGCAGGAACAGATAGGGAAGAAGCAGCACAATATTATTTTGAACGTGCATTAAAGCTTGAAAGGGCAGATATAAGTGATGTGAATCGAAAATATATATATTTGTATAATGGTTTGATGCTTTATTTTACAGATCAACAGGCCGCGTTTAATTATCTTTCAAAAGCGATTGAGCTTGATGATTCACTTCAAGATGCTCATAGAATGGCTGGGCTCATACTTAAGGAGAATGGATATTATGATGAGGCATTAAAGTATCTGAATAGAGCCGTTGCTATCGATGCGCGCTATGCTAATTATATAGAGTTAGCCGATTGCTATAGGGAGTACAAAAATTATGATAAGGCGTTAGAGATTTATAAGTATATTTATAGTGAAATTGAAGGGCTAGGAATGCCTGAGCGTTCAAAAATATCTTTCGGTATAGCATTGACGTATTTTGATCAAGGGCAAGACAAAAAAGCTTTAATCTATGCAGATCGTGCGATTCAGCAGTTTATTCATAACTATGATGCATTAAAATTAGCAGGATTGATTAATATACGCCTTAAAAACTACGTTAAATCGATTGAGTACTATGAAAACTTATTGAAAGTTTCTCCAGGCGATGCCACAGGTAAGAGATATCTCGTCTTTCTATATCCGGCTGTTAATGAAGGGAGTAAGGCAACAGCTATATATAATTCGTATAGTTCTGCTGAGTTGCAGAAGGAAATGGATATGAGGTCATTATATGCTTCATTCAAGTTAGGCGTTGACTATAAAAGGCTTCTAGACTTTTGGTGGGATGGGCAAATTGCGGTAGAATTTGGAAGCCCAGAAGAAGCGGTTAAGGCTTTTGAAGCAGGGTTACGCATAGATCCGGGTTCGTTTTCTTTTCATCGTGTTTTAGCTGAAAATTATAGCAAGCTAGGAAATACGGATAAAGCTATTTCTCATGGATGGAAGGCGCTTTATTTAGATTCAAATGCAAAAGGCTTGTACGGGATTCTTGCAAATGCATATCTTGCGGAAGGTAACGCAGATGAGGCCTTAAGGGTTGCAGATGGAGCCTCGTTGAATGAGGATATGAAGGTTTGGGCAGAAGTTGTTAGAGGGCTCGCTTATCTGCAGAAAAAGTTATATGAACTTGCTGATGCATCCTTCATGTCAGCAACTCGTATGGCTCCAAATGATCCAACGTTATATTTCGATATAGCAAGGAACTACTATATTGCGGGAATGTATGAGAAAGCGTATTCATATGTAACCAAAGCTGTACAACTTGCGCCGTCATTTCAGAATGCGCAGGAACTCCTCGAGCAGCTTAAGAAAGAGAATCCGGGGATATTTAAGGCCGTTTCTTGGCCGGTCGCGGTCGTTGGTATCGTGAGCATTTTAGCAGGTGAATATGGTAAGAACATTCTTGGATGGGCTACGGTAGCTGTTGCTGTTATCCTGCTTTTAGGGATTTTATTCAAAATATACAAGATAAAGTACAGAATATGGCTGCATGGTAAGAATGATTTTAATTTACATAGGGTTTTGACGAGCGGCTATTTTACGGAACGTGCGATCGATACGATTGGGAAAAATGGATATTGGCATATACTTGTTAATGCTGTTAATAATCCAAGGATCTCACTCAGGATAAGAGAAGCGTCGGCACAAAAGTTGCTCGAGAGCCAAGAACATGATTATGATCTGCGATCTGTGTTTACCTATAATTTGTTTCGGAAGGCGTTAATGAATAATGAATTCACGCTTGCGTTAAAATTCGTTATTGCACGTCCCGATAAAAAAACGCACTGGATGAAAGAGCTTAATCAGGCAAAAGTCGAACATAGAAAAAAACTCAATGAGGCATTTCAAGATCGTAGTTCTCGTTCAGAACTTGACCCGCGCATTTCTCATACGATCTATGGTCAGCGGCTTAGCAATACAAGCAAGAGATATGTCGGCGATTGGCCCGATCTCGATGAGATGGATCAGATGGAGGTTGAAGCCGGGACCAAAGATCATATGCTTGAAGTTAAGATCGACACAGCGAAAGAGAGTGGGCCAATATTCCGTAAGTATGGTTCGATATCCATCAATGGAGTAAATTATGAATATTTCATTGATCCTGAATTGACGCATCTTGCCGATTATCGCGATGGTAAGATCTATGTTTCTCCGTATGCATTAAAGAATGACATCGTAAGAGATAACGCAGTCTTACATGAGGTCATTCATAATAAGCTTGATGATAAAGGATATTCTGGTCTTCTCCAGGATTTGATCGCGGGCACGATCGAGATGCGATCATATGTGATAACCAGCTTCCGTAGGGATTATTTCCGGGCTGATGGTAAACAAGAGATCGGCCGTACTCTGCAGGAGACGGTGGATTTTATCTATAATGATAAGGCAATTGTATTTCAGCCGCTTAAGCGTATCCTTAACCAATTTAGATTCGTTTCCGGATCGTCGCTTGAGCAGCAGATCAAGGTTGTCGCGCAGTTCGCCGCGATGCGTCACGGGATAGATGTGAGCGGCATGAATGCGGACGACGTGTTAAAAAAGCTGGAGCTTAATATCGATGATATTAAAATTGTTGTCGATCGACTTGAAAATGAGTTATTGGGAGGCTCCTTAACGGAAGAACTTGCGCGGTTCAATGACCTCATTCTTAGCCGTGCTGCGCAAGAGACGAAAGCGCTTGTTGCGGACAAAGAGGCATGTGAGCGCGTTGTCATTCTTGACGGTGCTGCAGAACTTGATGTGGAACTTGTTAAAGAAGTCGTTGATAACAAGAAGCGCTTTCTCTATATTGTTGACCGCTCGGAAGGCGAAACGACGCTTTTGCCCATACGAGTGGATAACGGTATTTTGAGCTATGATATTGAGAAGAAGATAGAGGTTAAAGACCTTAATGATGCAGTAAAGATATTCAAGGCAGAGGGCAATAATGTCTCAGTTATATCACCGAACAATAGAGAGCTTGCCAAGATCGACGGTAAAGACGCGCTTCTTTTTACGACCAAGAACCTCAAAGAGGGCGCGCTCAAGGAAGTGCCGTTCGAGATGATGATATTGCCATATGCGTTCAAATTCAACCCGGAGGAGTTTGAGGCCAATAAGCGCCTTCACGGTATAAACAAACTATTTGTTAAACACGGTAAGTTCGTGCATGTGAACCTTGACTACATCCTTAACAATCTCGGCACATCAATGAGCGCTGCATTCGAACATATCATGCAAGCCTTGAGTGAAGCGATGCAGGTCAAGATGGCGCAGAACATGGTCAAGATCGCGGCGTAACGATGGCAGGAATGGAGTTATAAATAATAGTGCATATTTCTAACGATCCTGTTTGACCAGTGTGGTTATAACTGGCTTTTTTGTTATTCAAAACTACTACATATACTAGGAGACTATACATGACGATACCCAAGTTACTTCGAGCAGTAGCGATCATTACATGTACGCTGTTTACTGCCACTACTATCGCCAACGCTGCGCCTGATATCGGCGGTAGAAATGTTCTTATCGCTGATACTGCGTCAGACATTTCACCGATGCCGCTTTCAACCGCACTGGGACTTGGGCAGCACAAAGATCCCATACAGCAAAACGATACGCACCCGATCGCAACGGCAATCGAAAGGGAGGATCGTGAGCGGCAGAGCAGCACGGAACAAAACGATACAATGTATGATATCGTTACACTTCTGAAAATGCGACAGGATAAGGGCCATGATCCGAATGGTGAAGTTCGTAAGCTCATGCGGGACTTTATCAAAAGCAGTAATGCGCCCGAGAAAATAGCAGATTTTATGGAGGCAGCTTCAAAGAACGGCAATATGAACGATATGATCGTACTTACATTTTTTAAAGACCAGTACGTTTATGATACGAGAAATGAGGTAATGAAGTTATCTCTCGATTCGAAACTCGTCGAGATCACAAAGTTCAAATATGCACCCTATCCGGAACTCGTGGAACTTGTTACGGGTCGCATAGAGTATTTGCGCAAAGAGGTCGTGTTCGAAGGGCGCAGCGGCGGAGGGAATGCTTTTGATCAATTGGTCAAAGCCATGAACAACAGATCGCTTGCACCGGAATATAGGATAGCATCGATCAAGGAATTGGAATTAAGCGGAACACAGTATGCGTACGATGTGCTCGAATTAGGCTACATGCAGGCCGGAGAATTTTATGAGACTAAGGAAGAATCAGAAGAAGTCTATGCTGCGCTTCGTGATACTGTAAAAAGGATAAAGAATATTCATGGCGTGCCCGGCGAAAAAGGACCAACGCGCGGTCCGGAGAAGGACCGTTTGTTTAGCTTTGTGCCGTTCATTGGCATTGGTGTGCTTGCCTTTGTGATGTCCTCTGAGAACGTAACTGCTATGGTGGCTATCACGCTCACATCCCTCATCCTATATCTCGTATTCCGTATTTCACAAAAACACAACGCCCGCAAGATGGCAGAGAATGTTTCAGCAGTTGCAGAGGTGAAACCTGACGTAAATGAACACGCAACACCACCGGTATCTGACGAGGTGCAGGACTGGTCCACAAAATTGGAAGAAAACGCGCATAATCTTACGGTTTTACTTTCCGGTTTGCGTAAGGGCAAAAAGGAAGGATTTGCCGCTGTGGGGCAACGAGCCGAGGAATTGTTCGTAAACACATACATGAGCGGTCCGCAGGCCGATGAGCGTATCACACGATATTTTAAGCGTACGCTCGATTCATACATGAAAGCATATGCCAAGGCTGATGAGAAACGTAAAAGAAAAGCCGAGGATGATCTTGAACTCATTGCAGGGATCAATGATGA
>JAFGJY010000007.1 GCA_016928875.1 Candidatus Omnitrophota bacterium
GCAAATCAACAAGTAGCACGCCGCAATCAGGCAGTAGATTCATTTTACACTCGCTATGATTCCGATCCGGAATTTAGAAAAGCGATCGATGAAAAAACAAGATCAGGACAAATGCGTTTGCCAAGTCGTGAACCCATGAAACCGCTGGAAGAAGCAGGTATAGGCGAAAAACTTGGCCTTGAGTCGGTAACTAAAGACGGACAGCGGATCGCGTTAAATGTTCTTGATGATATAGATTCAATAAATTCCGTATTGAAATTGACGCAATATGCCGCAGGCGGAGAAGGGATCGTCGGACAGATCGCTCGTTCAGAGGCTTTGGCAAATGTAAAAGGCGGACTCGGAACAACTGCGGCTGTCGCGGGCAACGTTGCGACCGTTGTTAATACAGGGCGACAGGTAGCTCAGGCAAGTGAAGAAGCGGGAAAGACGTGGGGCGCGCTTGATGAAGAAGAGAGAAATGTAAGAACAGCAAATATTACTGCGGATAGATATCGTGAAACACAACAACGTGTACAAAGTGCGGTTGCTGAGCAACACGGCGGTGATTGGCGCGCCTATGTTGCGGCCAACAGAAAAGATTTTAGTAGTATGACACCGGCCCAGCAGGATGCATTGGTGAATAAAATACAAACATCGGCGACCAAGAAAGTCGAAGGCGCGGAATACGTTGGGTTGTCAACGGATGATATCGACTATTTAGGCAGTGTTGATGCAGGACTCACTAATGCACCGGTTATTGGCGGCGTGTATTCATCAGGTAAGAGCATTGTTGAATTAGGTTCTGAAACGGTTCAGTATACACAGGCAGTTCAGAATGAGATCGATGCCACACGAAGATCGATCTATACGAATAAACGGATCTATGAGGTAGACAATATTAATCGAGACAGGCTTATTCAGGCGCGCGAGAGCCACCAGCAGCGAATAAATGATATACAAAGCGGTAAAGTAAAAGAAGGGAGCCTTACTGTTGATGACCTTGAGCTTCGTATGTGGGCAATTGAGCAAAGGATCAAAGAGGAAGGTCTCGAATAAAATTCTTTTATATGTATTTCAGAATACTTTAAAGAGAAAGAGATAGTTGCCATGAAAAAAAATAGATTATTATCAGTGATCGTCATATCTTTTGTGTTCATTATGTTCGCAAGTATGCCGTGTGCAGCGTCAGTCGCAGAATTACAATCGCAGCTTGCAAGCATTCAAAGCCAGATAGCATCTATTAACGCGCAAATAGCACAGTTGCAGTCTCAGCTTGCTCAATTACAAGGAGAAGGTGGACAAGAAGGTCAAGGTGGGCAGGGTGAGGCAGAAGACGAAGGCGATTATGATGGTTATGGCGATGACTATGATGACACTGTTTACTATGATGATGACGGCAATGCATATACCGATGAAGATATTGACCGCATGATCGATGAAGGCGTATTTAATGAAGGCGGATTGCCTGATTGGGCGGTGCCGCTTGATGAGCGCGAACGATATGATTTTCCCGACGATCCGGACGAGATGACCGGCGGCGGCGTTTACACCAGCCGCGGGGTTGGCGATGGGCAGAAAATAACGGATTGGAATAGTGATCCTATGGGAACTGATATTAATGAGCGTACGCGCGATGACGGTGATTATGGCCCGACAGATTGGGAGGATGGCGAAGAGCCGTCGGATAAAGATGATTGGGCCGGAGGGTCATGGGTAGATGAAGATCCTTCGAGTTCAGGAGAACAAGGTTTTCCCTCACCGGGCGGAAGTTCTGCCGGCGGGGAAGATCATCCGCATAATACGGATGGCAGCGACGCATCTTCCGGCGGCGGCGGGATGTTCGGATTTTTGGGCGGTATGCTTGCAGAACCTTTAGTTGAAACCGCAGCGACTATTGCTGATGCAACGACGAGTCCGTTCCAAGATGGGAGCACGGTCGAAGGTGATTTTCGCACACCTGCTTCTTCCGGCACCACAGGGGAAGATCGGTCACAGGGTGGTTTTGATAATATGGACCCTGAAGCATTGGAAGGACTACAGCGTTACGGAGATGCGCTTAATTTAGGGATGGGGGCAGATGGCGGGGCAAGTACAGGAGCATCTTCTGCGAGTGATAATTTTGACGATGGGTTTACGAGAACGCCGATGAGTCCTCATGATGCTGCGATGTTTGGTGGTGCCTTATTGGGAGATCAAAGCGGAAGTAGTGCATCTGGTGCTTCTTCAAGCAGTACAACTGAAACACAAACCGCACGTGCTGAGACATCATCTTCACGCACAGGTACAAGCAGCAGCGGCATTAAATCACGGACAGGCTGGTCACAACCTTCTCGTGTCGGTGCAGGCACAACGTCGACTGACGCACATATTTTACCGGGCAGTCAAAATGTAGTACCGGATGCTGCATCATCGTCGGGAGCCGGCAGGGATACAAGTCGTTCAGCAGCAGCATCCAGTGACGGGCCCGGCACAAAAACAGTATCCATAGACAAAGCTCAAATACAAGAAGCACGATCATCTTTGATCAAGGTAGAACGTGCATTGGAAGAAGCATTGCATCAAGGTGAGATCACACCTGATCAATACGTTCGCGCGATGGAAGAGGTCGAACGGTCACAACGATATTTAGACGCAGTAGAAACATCAAAAGATGGGATCACTTACGAAGAAGTAGCGGCAATGAACGCGGACATAGCTACTCAGATCGCAAACGTAAGGGGTGTGCTTGGTCCGGCGAGAGGAAGCACTGCTTCAACAGCGCTTGATAAGTATGAAACCGTTGTTCATCAGGCGATCGAGGTAGATACTATTGAGGCGATCAATATGGGCGTTGCAGAAGAAGTTGCGGTTGAACGGCCCATCCGGGCAGTGAATATGGGCGTTGCCGAGCAGATAGATATCATCAAAGATAGCGTCCGTCAACGCAGGTTCGTGGATACAGTGGAAATGATCCCGGAAAATGAGAGAAGCGCCGTAGCCGTTCAAGAACGGTTTGTGGATTCCACTGAAGTATTAGGCGCTGAGGGCAGGCCGGTCGAAGTACTTGAGAGGCGAGAAGTATATGTAAAACCAATACCGGAACAATATGAAAAGCGAGTGGTCGAAGGCAAACCCATGGAAGCGCTTGAGCGACATGAGGTCTTTGTCAAGCCGGTGCCTGAACAGTACGAAAAAAGGGTCGTTGAAGGCAAGCCGATCGCACAATACGGAGAAAGAGCGATCGAAGTAAGGCCTGTCATTGAAGAGCGGGAAGAAGCGCTTGTTGCATACGACACGATCAAACAACCGTATTCCGGTGAGATCGTTCGCGAGACGATCGATGAACAGGAACACGAACAAGTCCCGCAGCAGGGATTTTTAAGTCGATTTTGGGGGCTATTCGAGGAAGATAAAGAAGAAGTCAAATACGTGAAATGAAGAAAGTGTTTTAACGTACCATCTAGTACAACAGGAGGACAATCAATATGCGGAGAAAGGATTATTGGTCAGTTGCTTTATTAGTGATCTCAGCATTTCTAACATCATGTGCGTCGGACGACGCTCCAATGATCGCCCCGATGGGGGGATCGGTTAACAGGATCGACGTGGATTCAGCGTTAATAGCAGATGTTACGACTGATTCGCAGGACCTTCGCGCGATCTGCCAGACAATGGCGCGCTCGATCATAAATTTGCCGCAAGTGGCAAATGCAGTTTCTCCTCCGCGCGTTGCATTCCTTGAAATGGTCAATAGGACTACAGAAGATATCGATAGTTACAATTTGCTGGATTCGATCAGAACACAACTGGTAAAAAATGCAAATGGTCGGGTTATTTTTGTCGACCGCGAGAGGATCGATTCAATACTTAAAGAACGCGAGATGAAACGGGCCGGGACCGTGGGCTCAAGCGGTCCGCAAGTGCTTTCAGGCGTTGACTTTTTCCTCACCGGACGCGCGTATTCTGAAATGAAAGCCTATCAAGGTGCGCGGCAAGCATATTACCGCTTCTCATTTCGTTTGACCGATGCAGAAACGGGAGACATTATCTGGGAAGACGAATATGAATTCAAAAAAGCCGGACGGCTTGGATTTATGAATAGATAAAAAGCCCAACGTATAATGAACATTCAAAAAGCAGTTTCAATTGTAACGTTATTACTCATGATCGTTCCTGTGGGCGGATGCGCCGGGAAGATGAATGCGTACGATGCTGTGCATAATGGTTTTTACAGTAAAGCAATGCATGAATTCAATAAAGATGCCTATAAGCAAGAGAAATATCTGAAGAAAAAGAACAAATACGATAAGGACTACGCATTACCGTATTTACATCTTGCTTCCGCAGGGTTCGAGGGCGGTGCATATTCGTTAGCAGAGACCGCGCTCATGCACGCATTACCGGTCATGCAACGCATGGAGGAAAGCGGCGGACAAAATCTTTTTGCGCTTGTTACGACCGAAGACCAGCGTCAGTATAAAGGTGATCCATACGAACGTAGCGCAGCGAACTTTTATTTGGGGCTTATTCGTTTCTATAACGGTGAGCACGATCGGGCCCTCGCACTTTTCCGGCGTGCGCTTGTTTCTGATATGGATACAAAGAACAAAGAAGAAGAAGCGCTGGAAGATTATACCGTTGCGCAGATCATGGCAGCGAAAACGTATGCAATATTAGGTGAAATGGATAATGCGAAGGTCATGCTTGACCGGGCAGAAGAGTACATTGAGGACAAGGTCGCCTTTACGGAATTCAAAGAACATTTTTTAACGGATAATTTCACCGTGCTGATCGCGAATGGCATAGGCCCCTTTAAAATGAGTTGCGGTGCAGGCAAAGCTGCAATAAAGGTCGATTGTGATTCGGGTCCGGTCAGGAAGATGGATATTTACATCGATGAAAAACGGTACGGCTCGGCGTTAAAGGCCATGGATGTTACCGAACAAGCTGAACAGCATACAGCGTCATTTGGCCGGAGGAGCGTGCAGGCGTTTAAGGGAACATGTAATCAGATCACATCCGTTGCTATGGGCTTAAAGCTTATGGGGTCAAAGTCGGACTCACGTTCGTGGATATTGCTGCCGAACGGCTTTTATATTTTCAGTACAACGATCGATCCTGGTTTGCATACGGTGATGCTTAAGTGTTTTGATAAAAAAGGCAAAGAGCTCCCACGGTACGAGCAGCGATGGTTTTATATCCCCGTAGTTGAGGGGAAAGAAGGTAATCTTCTTATCTTGAGGACCGGGATCGATAAGTGTAACCAGTATAAAAAAATAAAGAGACAACGTGTTTTAACTAAGGTGCAGCGACGCGATGTTAAGAAATGGAAATAACAGGATAATCTTTGGGATCATTCTCTCTCTTGTTCTTGCGGGGTGCGCGATCAAGTATGAGCCGAAACCGCTTAAGCCGCCCGAGATCATGTACTGTTTTGATACGGTCGGGCACAGAGAAGGCGCTCGGCCGTTCATACAAGGCGGAACGTGCTGTTGCACGCCAACGGATGAGATCTTGCGGGATTATCAAGAGCATGGTTATTATCCTGAGGCATTCGGCCTGAATAATTTGATCAACGAATATAAACAACGCGGGATCGTAACGGCGCTAGATTATACGCTTACGAACAATCTGGACGATGCGGGCCCACATGTTGTTTTCGGCGGGAGATCAATGATCCCGCCAACCCCGGGAACGCAAAATTATGAGAATGTTCTATTCGGCAAACAACCACATTGGAAAATAAAAAAGAAAGTAATAAGGAGATTAGACTATGTTAAAAAAGGCAAAGCGGATCAGCAAAAGTAGTGTATTTTGTGTATGCGTTATGGTATTGATCATGTTGACCTCGGTCTCATGTGCACGCAAGGGGCCGTATATACATAGTCAATGGAAGCAGATCGCCTTTGCCAGTCCTGATCTCGCTCGTTTTCTCGCGATCCAGAATGTAAGAGCGCGGGTCCTTGACTCCGGGAATTTGGAAGTTTCACTCAAGATACTCAATAAACATGATGAGGATATCACGGTAAGGATGAAATTCATCTTCATGGATAAGGACGAATTTGCTTTAGATGAAACAAGTTGGATGCCGTATCAATTAACGAGGAAATCGGAACAAGATATCATCCAGAATTCACTTTCATATGATGCCCGGACGTATAAAGTTTATATAGATTGGCAATACGATGAATTTTAGAAAGGAGATAGACGTATGATGAAGCGTATGTGGGTGTGTGCTCTTATAAGCATTTTTATGGTCCCTGGTATGTATGGTTGTGCGAAGAAGGATGTAGTGGTACAGAGTGTTGTAGTTCCGGCACCGCCGCTTGATCAAGCGCCGATCGCAGTACGTGCAGCCGAAAAGCGTGAGCAGAAGGTTTATAATTTTAAACAGCATTATATGGAACAAGAAGGTACGTCTGCTGAAGGTGCATCTAGTTCATCAAATCTTACTGAACCGAAGAAGACCGTTAAGCCGAGGATCGCGGTCGCACGCTTTGGCGACACAAAGAACCTGGCAGCGAATCCATTCTCCGGGAACATCGGGGATACGACGATCGATAGAGCTACCAATACCATCATCACGGAAAATAGGGATAAAGAACCCTATGTGGGGTTTACGGAAGATATCATTACCGCCCTTGTTGAGCTCGATAAATTTATCGTGGTAGAACGGAAAGATGTAACCAAAATGTTGCGCGAGCAAGGATTTCAGGCATCTGCGTTCGCAGAAGATGTAACCAATAAAGACTTTGGCTCGATAACGGGCATCAGTCACGTTATTACAGGTACCGTAGGGATCGATGAGAATAATAAGGTCGCGGTAAATCTGCGTGTCTATGATGCGTTCAGAGGCACCATCGTTACGGCGAAGCGCATCGTTGCCGAAACGCGATGGGATGCTGTCAATGAAGCGGTCACAAGGATCGCTGAGCAGATCGTTCCGCAGGAATTTAAATTAAAGATAAGCAGCGTGGACGGTCAGACAGTGTATGTAAATGGTGGACCGGAAGAAGGCCTGCGTAACGGCGATAAATACGAGGTTTTTTCGGTGGGTGCTCCCATTGTCGATCCTGATACGAATCAGGTCCTTGGGCGTCAAGAAGAGCGCATTGCACTCATCGAGATCGGCGGAGCACAGACCGGCTATTCCAGCGGTACTATTATTGAACAAACACGGCCGATCAAGATCGGTGATGTGGTTCGGTCATATAAAGGTATATATTTTGACGGAGACACTTCGAATGAAGCGGGATTTCTCAAGGCGACAAAAGAAGGGCCGGTAGACCGCATGGCGCAAACTGATGTAAGCGCTTATGTTCCTGCCGCACAGCAAAGCGCCTTACTGCCCGGCGTTCAGCAACCCACCAATGTTGCCGGCCTACAACCAAACGTAATGGCGACGACAGCAGCGCAGGACCCGCAGGCCCAGGTCACAGACAGCCTTAACCGCATAACGCAAACAGCGAATGCGGTCAATCAAATGGTCACCACCATGCAGCAACAAGCTGCAGGCATGTCAACGGATTCTGTTACGATGACAAGCGGTGTGGCGATGGATGCGAATTATGCGATGACCAGTCAAATGAATCAAACGACGCAAGCCGTTACGGCTGCAGCGCAAAATATTGCAAGTTTATTTGCAGATGATTGATACATAACAAAGGGCGTGATATATGGAAAGAACGATCCTTATGATCTTGGTGGACAAGCGTAAAGAAGCTGCAGTTACCGCGCAAAAGATCCTGACCGAATGGGGATGTTTGATCAAGACACGGCTTGGACTGCATGACGGGGTTTTGGACAATTGTTCAAATAGCGGGCTTATTATTTGTGAATTGGTCGGCGAGAAGGCAAAAAAAGAAGAACTTAACAGGAAACTTAATTTGCTTGATGGTGTAACCGCGAAACTTACCGAACTCAATCTCAAAGGATAAACCAACAACGAGTTTTACATAATGTTTACAAAGAGAGGGACATCGTGTCCCTCTCTTTTATGGATACTTGTACACTATGTTATTTCGGGAGAGAGCGTGAGACGTCGTATCAATGATTCAAAACAGGTTATGTTGCTCGATGGCTATAATGTGATCCACCGTCTGCCTGAGATACCTTCTCATAAGGGAACGTCACTTGAAGAACGACGCAACGCCTTGGCTGTCTTTATAGTACGATGGAAGAGCGCGCGTAAATATAAAGGGACGGTGTATCTTGTCTTTGACGGGCAAGAGGGGCGGACGACAACACTTGAACAGAGCGTGCTGCATGGCATAAAATGTATCTATTCGCGTCAAAAAGAAGAGGCGGACGGGAAAATTATCGGTATAATACGCAGTGCATCTCATCCTGAACACATAACCGTTATTTCAGATGATAATTATATAGCCAATAATGTCCGTAGTTTTGGCGCTCATATCAAACCGGTGGCGTATCTGAGCGAAGTGAAGAAGACCGGAAAGCCGCGAGGGGTAAATACGAGCAAAAAGAATATAGATGCTGCTACCGCACACCACATCACGAACCACATGAAACAAATATGGGGCATTACTGATTAACATGTTTGCAGAGGAGGTTTCGTTATGAAAAAGATACTATGTTTTATTCTTATGCTCACATTGCTGACGATCATGGCCACAGGCCTGTATGCACAAACACAGTTTCTGTCGGAGAAAAAAATGGAACTAAGTTCAAAAGCATTTTATAATAACAAAGTAATGTCCCAGCGCTATACGCGCTTCGGGGCGAATGTCAATCCGCCATTAACGATCAAGAACATCCCGGAAGGGACAACGAGTTTGGCCTTGATCGTAGACGATCCGGATGCACCCGCAAAAACGTGGGTACATTGGGTAATGTTCAATATCCCTGTCACCGATGAGATAAAAGAGAGAGGCACTCCCGGCGTACAAGGAAAGAACGATTTCGGTAATAATAAATATGATGGCCCGCAACCGCCTTCGGGCACGCACCGGTATGTTTTCACGCTCTATGCGTTGAATACGACACTTGATCTGCCGGAAGGAACGACGAAAGAAGAATTATTGGCCGCGATGCGGGGCGCTATTTTACAAAAAGCACAATTGATCGGCCTCTACGGCCGCAAAGAAAGTGATAAATAGAAAGGAAGAATCAGCTCATGTCATTGACGAAGACCAAATCTCTTGAGAAGATCGAACGTAAACTTGAAGATATGCATGAAGAGACGCTGCGCAAACATCTGTTGCAATGCGCCAAGAACTTTAAGACCTCCTGGATCGAGCTTGCGCAGGCACTCCATGTAGCGTGGAAAGATAAGATGTATCGGGATTGGGGATATAACACATTTGAAGGGTATACAGCAAAAGAGATCGGCATAAAAAAACAGACAGCGCTTAAATTATTACGGTCATACATGTTCCTTGAAAAGCAAGAGACATGGTATTTAACACAGAAAGACGGTGAAGCGACAGCCGAGGAGAAGATCCCTGACTATGAAGCGGTCGATGTGTTGAGGCTGGCCAAGGAGAACAAAAAGGTCGATCCGCATGAATATGAACAGCTGAAAAAGGCGGTGTTTGAAGATGGCAAAGACCATCGTGAAGTAAAGAAGGACCTTACCGGCTTGATACGCCAGCGCGAAGAGATCGATCCTGAGGAAGAACGAAGAAAATCACGCTTGCGTGTTCTGCGCAGATTTGTAGGCACGCTACGTTCCGCGAAAGTCGAGATGGAGACCCTGAAATTGGTCCCCAAGAAATTGATCGATCAAGCTCAGGATGTGATCGATAAGATAGAAGCCTGTATGGAGCGGGAATAGTAGACGGTAAGTTCAGTCTCCCCTTTTAAGGCCGAGTAGGTCCGCCGTTTTTATTGGCGGAGGAGTGGCCCGTAGGGCCGAGGGGTTTTGCGTTTAATGGTACATCGTTCTGAACCCCCCCTGGCTCCCCCCTTGAAAAGGGGGGACATGTTACTTAAGTAATAGAAAATATTTAAAAGGAGGTCATCATGATGAGATCTGGAAATCCAACTTTACGCAATGAAACGTTCACACAGGTCGCTCCCATCGGATCGACCGAGGTCATGACGATACAAGGGACCGTCAATAAGACCTTTGTTCTTTTATTGCTTGTCTTATTTACAGCATCATTAGTATGGCGTGACCCGGTTTCTATGTTACCATGGCTCGGCATCGGCGCGATCGGTGGTTTTATCACGGCGATGGTAACAGTGTTTAAAAAACAGTGGGCCCCTGTCTCAGCACCGATCTACGCGCTTTTAGAAGGACTTGTCTTAGGCGGTATTTCAGCGCTTTTTGAGCGCAGCTATCCCGGGATCGTAATGCAGGCCGTTGCATTGACCTTTGGAACATTGGCTGCATTATTGATCGCGTATAAATCACGTCTTATTCAAGCCACTGAAAATTTCAAGCTGGGCGTTTTTGCAGCAACGGGTGGCATCTTCCTCGTTTATCTTGTCAGTTGGATCATGAGCTTTTTCGGAGCAAGCATCCCGATGATCCATCAAAGCGGCGCCTTGGGTATTGGATTTAGCGTGTTCGTAGTGATCATCGCAGCGCTTAATCTGGTGATAGATTTTGATTTTATCGAAAAGGGTGCGGAAAGCGGAGCACCGCGTTATATGGAATGGTATGGCGCTTTTGGGTTAATGGTAACCTTGATCTGGCTTTACCTGGAAATATTACGGCTACTTGCAAAGTTACGCGAACGATAATTTGCTGGGGGACGATCGGAACTTGTCATGGGGACAACGTCGGAAGTGTTGAAGCTCAATTTGGGTTGCGGAGTCAATCTGAAGGAAGGCTATGTTAATGTTGATAAGTACGGCACCCCTGATTTTTTGTGGGACCTCGAAGAGTTCCCCTGGCCGTGGGATGACAGTTCGGTCGACGAGATCACCCTTGATAATGTCCTCGAACACATAGGCCAAACGAACGATGTGTTCCTAAAGGTCATGCAAGAGCTCTATCGTATTTGCAAGCCTCAGGCGTTCATCTCTATTGTCGTCCCTCATCCGCGGCATTGTAATTTCATTAATGACCCGACGCATGTACGCTCGATAACGATCGATGGCTTGCGGCTCTTTTCCAAAAAAAATAACCTTGAGTGGCAGGCTAAAAATGGGGCCAACTCTCCCTATGCATTACATTTAAATGTTGATTTTGAGATAGTAAAAGAAGCCTATGTCTTAGAAGAACCGTGGAAGGGTCATTTCGAGGCAGGCAAGATCACGAAAGAACAGGTTGGGCAGGCGATCCAGCAATATAACAGCGTAGTGAGAGACATCCTGATCGTTTTGAAGGTCATCAAGGAATAAACTTACCCCACCTCATTTATTGCTTGATTTATAGTGTAATATAAATATACTGAAATCTTCCATTTCGTAGCACCATCAATGGCCGCTGAATTCTTAAGTTCTCTATCCAACACATTACACATGATGATGTTGTATTATTGATCGACCGATGATCATATCGATCGGTCGATACTATAGGAGTGTGCGTGATGAAATTATCAAGCGTCGTCAATAAAAAGCTCATTTTCCCCGATCTTAAAGCGACAACTATGGAAGGCATCGTCGATGAGATGATGGGGAATTTTGTGGAAGAGATGGGTATCGATAAGAGTTTGAAAGATACCTTTGTCGCTGCGATCATGGAACGGGAGAGACAAGCCAGCACAGCGTTCGGTAAAGGGGTGGCTTTTCCGCATGCGCGTGTCGACAGATATAATGATTTTGCGATCATGATCGGCATCCAGAGATCAGGGATCGAACATAAGGCGTTAGATAAAAAACCGGTGCGGTTGTTTTTTATGATCGTGACCGCCAAGACCAAGAACACGCAGTTATTACGGGCACTTGCTTCGCTTGCTGAGCTGACCTCGCACGAAGGTGTTATCGAGAAGATCATTGCGAGCACGGACACTGATTCTATTTTCAGGATCATAGATGGATCGAATGTGGCCTTCAAAAAATCGATAACTGCCGAGGACGTTATGATCACAGAACCGTTCTTTGTTACGCCTGAGATGACCATGAAGGAGGCTGCGGATGTGCTGTTCAATAAGAATATTGCAGGCCTGCCGGTAGTTGAGAACGGAAAGATCGTTGGCGAGCTTACGGAAAAAGAATTGATCAGAGTCGGATTGCCGGAATCGTTATCGTTCCTTGGTTCTGTTTCGTTCCTTAAAGATTTTGAAGCGTTCGAGAAATTTTTCAAGGAAGAAGATAAATTGCAAGTAAAGGATATATGTAATCGAAACGTGCAAACTGTCCTGCCGGATGCCTCGATCGTTGAAGTGGCGTTTATTTTCGTACATAAAAATCGCAGGCGGGTCTATGTGACGGATAAGGATCAAAAATTGCTCGGTATTGTGATGCGACATCACGTACTTATGAAGATCTTACATCCATAATCAGTATTAAATATGCGAATAATACGATGAATTTATTTTATATAGGAATAATAGTTTTTATACTCACCTTTATCGGCATCGCAAGCGAGAAGATCCATCGCTCAGTCGTCGCATTGGCCGGAGCGTGCCTTATGATCTTGCTTAAAGTGGTGGATCAAGCAGATGCGTTCCATGCGATCGATCTCAACGTGATCTTTTTATTGGCGGGCATGATGGTGGTTATCCACATTTTGGCCAAATCCGGTGTTTTTCAATGGATCGCTATCAAGACCTTTCATGTTTCAAAAGGTGAGCCAATACGGATCATGGTCTTGCTTGCGTTATCTACTGCGTTTGTATCCGCTTTTCTTGACAATGTGACCACGGTCTTGCTGATCGCGCCGGTAACCATAGTGCTTGTGCAATATTTGGAGCTCGATCCTGTACCGTTCCTGATCCTTGAGGTGATCGCCTCAAATATCGGCGGGGCAGCGACACTTATCGGTGATCCGCCGAATATTTTGATCGGGTCAAGTGCGGGATTGGGCTTTAATACGTTTATTTGGCATTTGGCTCCAGTTATTTTGATCGTTTTATTCTGTTTTGTTGTAACGATGAAACTTGTTTTTAGGAAAAAATTCCATGTTTCAAACGAGATCAAAGCCCGCGTTATGGAGATCGATCCGAAAAAAGCGATCACTGACAAAAGTATCTTGAAAAAAAGTCTTTTTGTTCTGGGGCTTGTGATTATTGGTTTTATAACACACGAGCCGCTTGGATTTGAAGCTGCTACGATCGCAATAACAGGAGCGACTTTTTTGATCATACTTACCAAAGCTGATCCCGAGGAAGCCTTCAGGTCGATAGAATGGACGACGCTGTTTTTCTATATAGGGCTATTCGTGGTCGTGCAAGGGTTGGTTGAGATCGGAGCGATAAAAATAGTTTCGGAGAAATTATTTTCATTGACACGCGGGGATACGACAGCTACAACATTGTTGGTATTATGGTTTTCCGGGCTTACGTGTTCATTTTTGAACAATATTCCTTTTGTGGCTACCATGATCCCGATCATCAAACATGTAGGGACCGATATGGCAACGTATAATGGTGCGATGTTGCCTTTGTGGTGGGCATTGGCGTTAGGCGCGTGTTTGGGCGGTAATGGTTCGATCATCGGTTCGTCCGCGAACTTTATCGTTGTCGGCGTCGCGAACAAAAGCGGATATAAAATATCGTTCATGAGATTCTTAAAATACGGCATCCCGTTGACATTGCAATCCCTTCTTATTTGTACTGTTTATATCTATCTGCGATATTGCGCAAATCAATAAAATCATAACTTACAGAAAAAGGAATATATATGGCCAGGATCAAATCGGCGAAGATACGGCTCATATTGGTTTTTGTATGCATCTATTTTTTCTTATTGAGCATTGCGCTCATGGAAGCATCATTTAAAGGGTTTGGTTCTGGCTTTGCGGAACGGCTTATTAGCACGACCTCTAATCCTTTCATTGCACTTCTTATCGGCATTTTGGCAACGAGCCTTGTGCAAAGTTCTTCAAGTACAACGTCGATCGTCGTCGGTATGGTCGCTTCGGGGGTGCTTACGGTAGGGAACGCAATACCGATCGTCATGGGGGCAAATATCGGCACAACGATAACGTGTTCTCTCGTTTCTTTTGGGCATATTACCCGCAAAGAGGAATTCAAACGTGCGATCAGTGGGGCGACTTTGCATGATTTCTTTAATACACTATGCGTCATTATTATGTTTCCCATTGAGATGGCAACGGGATTTTTAGAAAAAGGAGCGACCTATTGTGCGCGTATTTTTACCAATATGGGAGGATTGACATTCACCAGCCCTATTAAGATGGCGACCAAACCGGTCGTGAAGTTTATCGAACACTTGCTTAAAGATACGGCTCATTGTCCACCGAAGATTGCTTACATGATCATGTTGTGCGTTTCGGCCTGTGTTCTTTTTATTGCGTTATATTTTGTTGTTCGGCTCATGAAGTATTTGGTTGTCAACAAGGCAGAGCAGGTATTAGATAAGACCATCGGGAAGAGCGGTGTATTAGCCTTATTGATAGGATTGTTTTTTACGATCATCGTTCAAAGCAGTTCTATAACGACATCGCTAATGGTGCCACTCGTTGGGGCGGGCATATTGACTCTTGAGTCTATTTTTCCGATCGTTCTTGGCGCCAATGTTGGGACAACAACGACGGCGATACTCGCTTCGTTCGCGACGGGAAACATTGCCGCGATCACTATTGCCTTCGTACATTTCTTGTTCAATGTTACGGGCATATTGATCTTTTATCCGATTAGTATTTTCCGCAAGCTCCCTCTTAGCCTTGCACGATGGATGGGCGATAGGGCCTATAAACAAAGGGCCTTTCCGATAATATACGTTAGCATAATGTTTTTTATTTTACCGGGTTTGTGTATCTTTATATCGAAACTGATAACGAAATAGAGAAGGAGAAAGATCATGTTCGAGAATTTACTGAATTTTTGGAAGGGCAAAGATTTTTTGATCAAAGTGTTTGAGGAGTTTCAAAGTATGCTTACCGATTCACAGGAAATGTTCGAAGCGGTCATTACCAAACTAGTAAAAAATGAAGAGGTCCTTGGATTAAAGGAGAAGATCTATTCGATCGACAAAAAGGTCAATTCTATGGAAAAAGACATCCGCAATCGAGTTGCAAAGCATTTACTGCTCAATCCTTCAGTAGATGTAACGGCGTGTCTTTTACTTATGAGCGTGGTCAAGGATGCCGAGCGGCTCGGCGATTACTGCAAGAATCTTTATGAAGTCATTACCTTGCAGGAAAAACCGTTTGAAGAAAAAACATATAAGGCCTGGTTTGGCGATATGGATGAGCAGATCCTGAAATTGTTCAGGAACACAAAAAAGGCCTTTATGGAATCGGATGAGCAGGAAGCGACATCATCGTGGGGCGCCAAAGATAGGATCAATAAAACATGCGATGAGATAGTCGAGAGGTTGGCGAAAAGTAAATTGCCGGTCAATGAAGCGGTCTGTTTTACTCTTATGGCGCGCTATTTCAAGCGTCTTGCATCGCATTTGACCAACATAGCTACCTCAGTGATATTGCCCATTTCAGAGCTTGATTATTTTGATGAGAAGCGTTCGTGATCAATAAACAACGTAGGGCAGGTTGCGTGCGAGCTGCCACTATTTTTTTAACAGGAAGAACGCGAGGTAAGGATTATGAAACGATTACGCTATTCTGTCTTGATCGTGTGCATCATGGTGTTTCTGATATGTATGTATAGTTTTCTTTTGGGCAATGGTAGTTTTAAAGGTAAATTCGAGAATGATTCTATCGCGTGGTATTTTCTTGCAAAAGGGTTGTTTTGTTCCGTAGCTTTGTACTTGTTGATGGAAATAATACAGCGGCTTAATAAGTAAAAATAGTGAATGATAAATAAAGGGGACGGAGCCCTATTTTTAACACAACAAAAATAGGGCTCCGTCCCCTTTATTGCTTCCTGAAGGGCGTGGCAGTTTACTCTTTGTTTATTTTAGCGAAGTGAAGAGCAGTCCGATCACCCCGCCATAGATCGCTCCTATATACGGATTGCTGGTAAGCGGGCACGTGCCGGTTGCGCATTTGCCGAAATATCCTATCGTCCCTCCGATCGCAGCTCCGATCACCACGCCGAGTATTATTTTTACCATGACATTTCTCCGTTAAATATGTTTGTTGATCGCAGCAGCGAGTTGTTGTTTCGGTAATGCACCTACGATCTGGTCAACATTCTTTCCGCCCTTAAAAAAGATCATCGTCGGTATGCTCATTACGTTATATTTGGCAGCGATATCTTGCCCCTGGTCTACATTTAATTTCGCGATCTTGATCTTACCGGTGAACTCTTCGGCCAATTGCTCGATTATCGGTGCTACCATTTTGCACGGCCCGCACCAATCCGCGAAAAAATCCACCAGTACAGGTAGGGTGGATTCAAGCACTTCAGTTTTAAAATTTCCCGAATTAAGATGTACAACGCTCATTATGACCTCCTTTTTATTGACTATGGTTGGTTAGACTGCTGATGATATGTTTGATCCTAGGGTCTACGACTTTGTAGCAGGTTCTAACACCTTCTTTATGCGGGGCGATTATCCCACGCGTTCTTAAAATACCTAAATGTTGTGATATGGTCGATTGGGGGAGATTGAGTTTTACTACAATGTCATTAACATTGCATTCATTGTCCATTAATCCTGTAACTAGTTGTAATCTAATGGGATGCCCCAATGCCTTAAGTAATTCACTGTCCTTTGCAATATCCATTTTAGCCTCCATTTATTTAATTATCGCGATATTACGATAAAGTGTTTAAATTGTCAAATAAAAAAACATTGACAAATGATACTGATTTGGTATCATTTCATCAACGGCAGGAAAAAGGAGTGCTATGAAACTTATAACACGAGAGACAGATTACGCTATAAGGGCCTTGGTTCACATTGCGAAATCAGATAAAGAAATTGTAACAGTAACAGATCTTGTAGAAACGACAGCTGTGCCGCGTCCATTTTTAAGAAAACTTCTGCAAACCTTGAACCGAGAAGGCGTGCTAAAGTCATTTAAAGGGAAGAGCGGCGGATTTACGCTGGCATTGTCGCCTGAGGAAATATTGATCACAAGGATAATCACTATTTTCCAAGGCACCATGCAATTAAATGAATGTATGTTCAAAAAAGATATATGTCCCAATACGGAAACATGTTCTTTAAGGAAAATACTAAATAATATACAAGACTATGCTACACGGTCATTCGCAGGAGTTACGTTAAAGGAGATAATGAAAGAGGAGCCCCATGAAAGTTAAAAGAAAAATAGTGCATATTGATGAAGATAAATGTAATGGATGCGGTTTGTGTATACCTAATTGCGCCGAGGGAGCGCTTAAGATCGTAAACGGCAAAGCCAAATTAGTGAGCGATGTTTTTTGTGACGGCTTGGGTGCGTGTCTTGGCCATTGCCCGCAAGACGCAATACACATGATCGAGCGTGAGTCAGAGGAATTTGACGAAACAGCAGTGGAGCAACATCTCGAGAATATAAAAGAAAAAAGTGGGGAATGCGCTGCCGTACAGCCACACGCAAGCCCCCGTGGCTGTCCGGGAGCGCAACTTAAAGAATTCAAAAAGGGTACGGCTGGGCATCGTCCGTCTGAGGCGGGGCCATCTGAGCTTACTCAATGGCCGGTACAGCTTAATCTCGTACCGCCGACAGCGCCATTCCTTAAAGATGCCGATCTGGTTGTAGTAGCGGATTGCGTTCCTGCTGCGTATCCCGATTTTCATCAAGGCATTCTGAAGAACAAAAAGATCGTCATGGGGTGTCCGAAGTTTGATGATATTGAACATTATATAGAAAAGATCAGCCAGATGGTAAAAGTTTCAGGCCTTAAAAGCATCGCTGTGGCAATTATGGAAGTGCCGTGCTGTTCAGTGCTCTCGCGTGCGGTTCGGGAAGCGATCAAGATCAGCAACGCAAACATACCATTTGAAGAGATCATTATTAGTTTACGTGGTGAACGATTATAGGACATAGGGGCGTATTGCAATACGTTCCCACAATAAAGAAAAAGGAGGGTTTATGTTTTGCTATCAATGCGAACAAACGGCAAAAGGGACAGGATGTACGGTCCAAGGCGTATGCGGGAAAGATGATGCTACGGCAACATTGCAGGACCTATTGATCTACGCGCTTAAAGGTATTGGAGTGTATGGTGAAAAGGCACGGGCTTTAGGTGTGAAAGACAAAGAGGTCGATCGATTCATTATCGAAGGCTTGTTCACGACCGTCACCAACGTAAATTTTGATGCGGAGAGGATCAAGAAGAGGATCAAGAAGGCGTACACGGTAAAAGAAAAAGTGAAAGAAGATTTTTTAAAAGCGTACAAGAAAAAAGAAGGGAAAGATTTCAACGGTGAGCTTCCGGTCGTTACGAATTGGAAGCCGGCCGATGATCTTCTCTCGCAAGGAAAAGATGTGGGGATCTTGGCGGATGCCGGACTTAATGAAGACATCCGTAGTTTACGTGAACTGCTTACGTACGGCCTTAAGGGTACGGCAGCGTATGCGGATCACGCGCTCCTATTAGGGTATGAGGTTGAGGACGTGGTCAGTTTCTTTTATAAAGCGCTGGCCGCGCTTGTAAATGACAAACTTGGCGTTAATGAATTGATCGGGCTCAATATGGAATGCGGGCAAGCGAACTTGAAATGTATGGAGATACTTGATAAAGCGCATACCACGACATTCGGCGATCCTGTCCCGACCAAGGTTTCGCTCGGTGTTAAAAAAGGCCCGGCGGTCCTGGTATCAGGACACGATCTGCCTGATCTTAAACTTTTGCTCGAGCAGACCAAGGGCAAAGGCGTCAATATTTATACGCACGGTGAAATGCTGCCTGCGCATGGATATCCTGAACTGAAAAAGTATCCGCACCTTGCCGGCCATTACGGCGGGGCGTGGCAGAACCAGCATAAAGAATTCGATGTATTCCCGGGTGCGATCCTCATGACAACGAACTGTATCCAGAAACCAAAAGATTCTTACAAAGATAGGATCTTTACCACAGGCCTTGTTGCATGGCCGGGGGTGGTGCATGTAGAGAGTACCGGCGGGAAGAAAGATTTTGGCGTAGTGATCAAGAAAGCGATCGAAGTCGGTGGTTTTAAAAACGACCAAGCAGGCAAAGAGATCATAGTCGGGTTTGCGCATAACGCAGTACTTGGTGTTGCCGATAAAGTTATCGAAGCGGTGAAAGGCGGGGCGATCAAACATTTCTTTCTTGTGGGAGGATGCGACGGGGCACGGCCGGGACGGAATTACTATACGGATCTTGCCCAGAAAATACCGCAGGATTGTGTGATATTGACGCTTGCGTGCGGCAAATTCAGATTTAATACCTTAGATTTCGGCGATATCGGGGGCATTCCGCGCTTACTTGATTGCGGACAGTGTAATGATGCGTATTCAGCGATCGCGATCGCTTCGGCTTTGGCCAAAGCCTTTAATTGTACCGTCAATGACTTGCCATTATCACTCGTGCTTTCATGGTATGAGCAGAAAGCGGTCTGTATTTTACTGACTTTGTTGTCGTTGGGCATTAAAAACATTCGCTTAGGGCCTTCGCTTCCGGCGTTTGTAAGTCCGAACGTACTTAATGTTCTAGTCGAGAAGTTCAACATTGCGCCGATAACAACACCGGAGCAGGATCTTAAGGCGATCTTAGGGTAATCCTTGTTGTTCTCGCATTCCTTTTATGTCGTCGCGGAAAGCTGCAAGAATTCGTCCCCCCTTTTAAGGGGGGAAAGCTGCAAAGCAGCTGGGGGGTTTTGAGTATAAAGTACATTGTACGTAAAACCCCCCTGGCTTAACGCCCCCCCCCTCGAACAGGGGGGACATTCCTTAAACTCGAAGCCGAGCGGTTTTTTGATCCGGCATAAAAAAGAGAGGGTTGATTTAGCCTCTACAATTAGTATAATGAATGTCCAATTTTAAGCTAAGAGTAACATTATATATCCTAGAAAGGAGAGTAAAGTATGGCGTCACTTAAAGGAACAAAAACGGAAAAAAATCTATTGGCCGCGTTTGCGGGCGAATCTCAAGCCCGTAACCGTTATACGTATGCAGCATCGGTTGCTAAGCGCGAAGGATATGAACAGATCTCAGAACTGTTCCTTGAGACCGCTGAGAACGAGAAAGAACACGCAAAGCGCTTCTTTAAGCTTCTTGAAGGCGGCGCGGTCGAGATCACAGCAATGTATCCAGCCGGAGTTGTTGGTACCACAGCGGAAAATCTAAAAGCTGCAGCAGCAGGTGAACATGAAGAATGGACAATGCTGTATGTCGATTCTGCCAAGATCGCGGATGAAGAAGGATTTCCGGAAGTAGCAAATCAGTTCAGAAAGATCGCGGAAGTCGAGAAGGCGCACGAGCAACGGTATCTTAAGTTGCTTAAGAACGTAGAGGGCGGCAAAGTATTCAAAAAAGATTCACAGGTCAAATGGAAATGCCGTAATTGCGGATATATCCATGAGGGCAAAGACGCACCGGATTCATGTCCGGCATGTGCGCATGGTAAGAAATATTTCGAGGTGTTCGTAGAAGCCTATTAATAGAAGGTATCGGGCGGCCACACCGGGCCGCCCCTACACACAGAACAATAATTATGATCATTTCGTCGTTGGTTTAACGACCCGTATGTAGGGGAGGGCCCATGTGTCCTCCCTTTGTATTAAGAGTTAATAAAAGAGAATATAGGGCAACAATGAAATATTGCATCATCGGGAGCGGTGCGGCCGGTGTGTTCGCGGCCAAAAAGATCCGGCAGCTTGACTCCGAGGGTGAAATTGTTATTTTTACTGATGAAAAGCGAGCGCTCTTTGCCAAACCGCGCCTACCGGAATTTCTTTCGGGCGATTGCAAAGAAGAAGATCTGCTTATCTTTAAATCTGAATGGTATGAAAAACAACGCATTCAGGTCCGCACGGAAAGCCGGGTACGCGAGATCATTCCGCACGACAACGTGATAATGACCACCGGAGATGAACGGTATGAATATGACAAACTGTTGATCGCAGCAGGCAGTCATCCATCACGTTTGCCGATCGCCGGGTTTCAAAGCGATAATGTTTATACGGTACGGACTGTTGAAGACATTATTACGTTACGTTCTTTGGCGCAAACAAAAAAATGTTGTATTGTTATCGGCGGAGGGTTATTGGGGATCGAGATCGCGTATGCGTTATCTAAGCTCGGGTTAACAGTGACCGTAGTAGAGTATTTCGATCGCCTGATCCCGCGACAGCTTGATCAGGAGGGATCCAATATTTTAAAAAAGATATTGGAAGAAAAAGGACTTCATTTTAGGCTCGGCGCACAAACGACCGCGATCGAAGATACACAAGGTGAAAAACAGATCATCATCAAAGGCCAGCAGGTGATCTGCTGTGAATTTGTGGTCATGTCGGTGGGGATCAGTCCTAATATACAGCTCGCACAACGGGCAGCGCTCACGACGAACAAAGGCATCATTGTTAATGATTTTCTTAAGACCACAGACCACAACATCTTTGCAGCCGGCGATTGTGCTGAGCATAATGGGGCCATTTATGGCTTATGGAGCGCGGCGATGGAGCAAGGTGAGATCGCGGGCGAGAACATGGTCGATATGCGTCGACACTATGAAGGCTCAACGGTCTCGACCATGTTAAAGGTTGCGGGGGTAGAAGTTTCTTCTGTCGGCGAGATAATCCATAAAGAACGTGATGTTGACGTTGTTA
>JAFGJY010000086.1 GCA_016928875.1 Candidatus Omnitrophota bacterium
TCTTCTTCTATTTTGCGCTTCTCCTCAAGGATCTTCATGCGCTCAAGCTCTTCTTGGCGTTCTTTCTCGGCCCGTAGCTCATGAGCGGTCTGGATCCGGACCTCACGCTTTTCAGTGCGCTTGGCTTTTTTCTCATCTTTTGTCTTCTCGCTAAGATAATCGACCATATCCTCTTCAGCGCGTTTAAGTTCATCCTTCTCCATATCTTGATCATACTTGCGCGTTACTGCGTCTTCCATAAGGTCCATTGCGCTTTGTTCACGTAAAATATCGCTTTGAGCGAGGAGGCTTTTCATCTCATTCGCCTGTTCCTCTGGCATATCAAGATGAGACATATTGATAACTCGTTCTACGCTGTCAGGATCAAAAAACTTTTTGCGTTGGCCCATATCGAATGGAGTAACAATATGCGGTGTGACCACAACAATAAGTTCAAGTTCATCCCCGGTAAAATCCGTTGTCGAGAAAAATTTACCCAAGATGGGTATATTGCCAAAGAGTGGAGACGCTGATTTAACGGTGTTCTCGCCCTTTGAATGCAAACCGCTTATCACGAGTGTCTTGCCGTCCTCAAGTTCGACGACGGTCTCAGTCCTGCGTGTAATCAACGCGGGGATAAGCACACTATTGACCGTAACGGCACCTTTCGTAAAGTCAAGCAAGCTTACGACAGGATTGACCTTGAGTTTGATCGTGTTGCGTTCTGTTATCTCTGGTAAAAATTTAAGCTGTACACCGTAATCCTTATATTCAACATTAACTTCTTCCTGGTTCACGGTCACCACCGGGAACTCTCCGCCGGCCAAGAAGGATGCTTCTTCTTTATTTTTGGTAATTAAGTCAGGATTTGCAATGATCTTCAATATCCCTTTTGACTCGAGGTCGTCAAGGGAAACAGAACCGACGAACCCGCCCGAAGTATACTGAAGTTGATATTGTCCATTGCTGCTGCCGGCCTCAAGCATATCTGTTGAAAGGCGTCCGTTCTTGATCGTGCCGGACTGGTTCTCATCCGGGCTCGTACCGGTTTGCCCCAACCACGAATATCCACTCAAATTACTGGTCAGGAAATGAAGGTCAACACCTTGCTGCTCGGCGAGACTATGTGATATTTCTAAAAATCGTACTTCTAGCAAAATTTGTTCTGTTTCGTCGATCGTCACCAGGTTGACGATCGAACTGCCGGATATGGTCGCGATGAACGATTCTGCGATCTTCTCGACCTTTTCGTACGTTGCGGTATTGGTAACATGTCCTTTTAGGATAACTGCGCTGTTCGCATCATAGACGGTCACTTCGCCGCACCCTTGGATGATATTGTTTATGACCGATTCGAGCTTCGAGAAGTCCATCCCCACGATCACATCGTAATTATTGTAGACACCGGTCTCGTACCAAATGATGAGGTTCGTATTACCGTGCGCCTTTGCATTAAGCACTATCTCATTTTCGCTAATAAGCACGATGTCTGCGATGTTCGGGTCACCGATCGCAGCACGCGTGAATGGCTCAGGGAAACGGACTACGACGGCCTTGCTGCGGTCGAGGAACAATTGCTCTTCGGTCTCCTTGATCATGATCGATTTTATTTCCGAAGGATAAATAACCTTCTTATCCGCTATCGCGTGTGACAACTCGCTCTGCGTGTTTGCCGCGGTCGTCACACTGGCCGTTCCTTGTGCTTGGCATACTGTCGTAAAGCAAAAGAGCCCGGCAAGCACGAGTGCCGCAAGCTTCGTTGCACGTTTGTTCATTCCTCCGTCCATACATCCTCCTCGTTTTATATTAAACGTTATGTAATTACCGTGTTCGTAACGTTTCGACTTTCTTTTCAACACCGCGAATGATCTCGACCGTCTCCCGTCGCGGGAGCTGGATGAGCGGTGTACTTTCTTCGGACTGACGTTTGTTACCCCACAATAATTCTTCACTGTCGATCCCTTTAGACGTTTCAGAATCTATGTCGCCTTGATTACGTAAGGTCACGCGGATCGAGCCTTTGGCCATTGCCAGTGATAATTTCTCCGCGTCGCCCACAGACATGACCAAGGTCAAGGTGTCACGATCAACGCTTTTTTCTTTACTGCGTCTTGCTATTTTAAGCACTTTGACGTTTTGCAAGATAGTTTTACTGATCGGATTGGTCGTTTGCTTATCAAAGGTAGCGATCACATCGACGTATGAACCGATCTCGATGAATTCCGGGATACCGCCGTATTGGGTCATATCAACGGTCATTGCCCGGTAATTCTGCGGGATCAGATTGGCAAGGCTTTCAGCGGTAGACACAATTAGATTTTTGGTGATGGGGATCCCTTTCGGGATGCGCGATGCAGCGACCATGTCACTGAGATCGCTGAGCGCGGTAACATAATTGGCCGGCAGTTCATTCTTCGGCCAACTCATAAAACTTACATTTTCATTATTAAAGGCCTCACCGATGTCGATCGGCTGGCTCGATGCAGCGATCTTTACCAGATTGATGCTGGGGGCTGTGGAGGTCACACGTGAATTATTCAGATAATATACGATAAAAAACGCAGCTGATATACCGCTTAATATAGATATGAATAAGAGTATTACGTTTCTGCCTTTTTTCATCTCTGACCTCCGTGTTCTTCTATATATTAAATAACATATTCATTAATGAACGCTGATCATTATCCTTCCGTGACCGGTGCATTGTATTGCCCCGGGTTCGGGTCCGAGCTGTTCGGGATGCCGTCATTATCCATGTCATCGTCGCTGCCATCCGGTATCCCGTCATCGTCTATATCGGGGTCATAACGGCTTGGATCGCTGCCATCCGGCAGCCCGTCATTATCATCATCAGGATCCGCGTTATTCCCTACGCCGTCACGGTCTGAATCCCATTGCTCGTTCGGGTCATCAGGAAATCTATCCCACGAGTCACGCACACCGTCACCGTCACGGTCAGGCGGTGGGGGCGTGTAGGAATCATCGTCATCGCTATCGTCATCATCATCGGGATCTTCAAAAACCTCGGGGTATTCGTCCTCAAGGATCGACATGTCAATCACAGTGCCGATATCCTCATAAAACCCGGCTGCGACACCTTGCAAGGTAAAGAGCGTAAAAGGATCGGCATGCTCACCGCTTACCCGCAATATTTGCGTAAGAAACGATTGGAAATCAAGCGAGACCTGAACGATGATCGGATCTGTCGAAAGATCACCCTCTCCAACCACGTAATTGTATCCCGGGACCTTGATCGCGATCGTGGCCTCTTGCGGATCTATGTGGCCAACTTCTAATATTCGGATCGCTTCCTGAAGTATGACCTCCTCAGGGACATTCGATGTATTCAGCTGAGGCTCAACGATGGCCTTGCGCACTGCAGCGCGTGCAGCACGGTTGAGGACCTGCTGTTGATAGCATGCACGCAGAAGATCGATCGTGCCAAGCATGAGCAACACGCATAACGGTGTTATGAGCGCAACTTCGATTATGGCTTGTCCCGTATTGTTTTTAGCTACAGTATTTTGCTTACATGTGATCATATCAAATCAACCTCTCTGCCGTTGCTGATCCCCTGACCCTCAGCAGTGCCAGGTCCTGGATGAACGGCATGTTAATGTCAAGGACTACCGGATAATCCATGCTCAGCACCACACGAATGATATCACCGCGATCCACTTCACCGCCGTGTCCCCAGGTGATCGAACGATCGACCTCGTCCGGATCGATGTTGAGCGCAATGAGACATTTGTCGATCCGGTACCGTAGCGACAGCCACGCCTGGCTTTGAGCGGCATCTTCAAGCCGCGGAACGACCGACGCATAACGGGCCGCCTCGCGCGCGACCTGGCTGAGTTTGTACGAATAGAGATATCCGAGCCCTAACTGAAAGACCGCAAAAAATAAAAGAACAATAATACCGATAAAAAACGCCGTTTCGATCAATACCTGTGCTCGTTTGTCCCTCAACTTCCTGATCATGCTCGTCCTCTGTTACCACTCTTCCTTTACATACGGATAGCGATGCAGCTCAGTGCATCTACATCGCTATCCGACATTGTAATACCTTCTGTGTCAAAGACCGCTCATCATGCTGCGGCTCTTGCAAACAAAACAAGTCATAAAAAAAGATCCTAATTTTAGGATCCTGCTGTCGTGCTGCCTATCTCGCCCGCGACATCATTGAGCTGATTGCGTGCCGAATTGCCGAGCAAGCGCAATGCGACGATACATACGATCGCGATGAGCGCGATAATGAGCCCGTATTCTACGAGCGACTGAGCCTTCTTGTTTCTTAAACGTCTTACTAATCCCTTCATTGTGTTCTCCTTTCCTTTGGCTTGGTAATGAGTGACATATATTCGTTACTGTAATAGTACTGTTAAATTAGGCCATGCATATAAAAATATACCCCCAGCGCTTTTTACATGCAATAGCATAAGGGTTAATAAAAATGGTAAAAAAAGTCTGCAGACCCCTTTTTCTGTATGATTAACGGCATTTCGGAATGGATTTATAATAGATTATTTAGCAGGAAAACCAAAATTCCAAGGGATAGGAAAATGCGGTGTTTATGTTGTAACGTATTATATCAAAATAAGTAATGATTTTATTTATGAGGCAAAAAGGGGACGGAGCCCTATTGGGCATTCTTTTGCCAAATAGGGCTCCGTCCCCTTTTTATTATACTATTGTAACTTATTTACTATTCGCCAGTTACAATCGTAGTGGTCTCCATATACACGCCAAGCACGTTCTTTACCTTGAGATCAACGGTCTTGATCTTGGTGATACCGCCGTTTGCAGCAGCAGCTTCGATACTACCATCGCCATAGCTTACGCCAAGGATCATCTTCTGCATTGCTTCGCCTACCTTCGGGCCCTGTGCATTCGGGGTCGCTGTCAAGCCGCCGACCACATCGTCAGAGTACAATACTCCTACGAGCGGATTTACGCTCATCGCACAGCCTGTCGCCAGAGTTGCGATAAGGACCAAACTTAGAACAATAGCTCCATTACGCATAATACCAATCTCCTTTCGTTACAGTTGTTTGAACCGGTTGGTAAGACCATTATGAATTGAGTATTAAATCACCGTAAAATGAGGTAATAGAATAGCAAGGATTTAGAATGTAGTCTAGGGGAATTTTCTTTCTTATGTCGAACCTGCACTTCTTTATGTCATCCCCGCGAAAGCGGGAATCCAAAATCACGGATGATACGTCCCCCCTTGCAAGGGGGGTGATGCGAAGCATCGGGGGGTTTTAAGAACCTAATCCTTGTCCGCAAAACCCCTCCCGTAAGGGACCCCGCCAAAGGCGGCTGTATTCAAACGGGACACGGTCGGCCCTCCGGGCCACTCCCCTTTTAAGGGGAGACGACCAAGAAGAAATAATTACGTATTGTATCACTTTAAGGATAAAAAAAAGAGGAGCGGGATTTCCCGCTCCTCTTTGATAATCCGAATTCGCAGCAACGTATGTTACGCTGCGATAGTAATAATACGCTGTCTCATAGCAGTCTCTTGAATCTTGGTCATTGTCAGCGCGATCTTAGTTATACCTTTAATAAAGGTATTGAACCAATTCACATCAACTATTTCTTCCTGTAATCCTTTTTCGGTTGATTTAGCGATTTGAGTGACGTAATACTCGATCACCTTAGGAAAGTTGACAACGAAATCAAGCGGATCATAGCCTTCCGCTGTCGCAAAAAGCTCCTGGTCCAATGTCGCAAACAACCCTTTTTTCGATTCGCCGATATATGTATTCGCTGTATTCCTGAAGGTCTCGTACGTCTTTGACCCCTCGATATCAAGGAAAACGTAATTCTCCACACCAGCCGCTTTTTTGTCAATCTCAGCCTTGGAAGCATTGGCAGGAACAACGATCAACCGCTTATCTTTCTCAAGCATTTTAAGCTGAAGACCAAGCAAGGTGCCGGTCATAAAATCATTATTGCTCAATGTTTCCTCTGAAACAACGATACCGACCTTTGAGGATATCATGTTTGCCTTGAGCGCCTCCATGACCTTTGCTATAGTAGCCGCATTCTCCTCCTCATTATACACATCCGCATTGAGTTGTGCGCCAACCGCGCCATATAACTCAAGCCAAAGGCCTGTTTTACCAATCGCCTTTTCATGCGGAACAACGACCTCTTCGTAATGTTTTAATATTTTTTCTTTCATTGTCAATGACGGATCTTCAATGATGGCTCTTTTCGCCTGTTCAAGCTCTTCATGACCTACATAATAATTTAAAATTGCAACAGCGAGGTCGACATCATTAAGTCCAGGGAAAAACTTCTTAAATACATCGAATTTCCCTGCTTTCGCTGTTTGTAATTTCAATAGCCCCAATTCTGGGCTCAGTGTCGCCTCATCAGCGGTATTCACCAAATAAGTCTCAGGCAATATAAGGGTAAGGGTGGTCCCGTCAATCGTCGCCGAATCGTAAAGGCCAGGATAGAATGACACGTTATTATATTTTTCGTTATCCAAGCCCTTAACGAAAGCATCCACTACCTTAATGTTATCGCCCGTGTACAATTTGCTGTTCAATTTAACCGTAATCCCATTAATAACTACTTCTGGTTTATCAAGTGTGGTCGCTTTTTTCGCTTCGTTAAAAACAACTTCATGCCCAGGCCCGAACATGAAAGAAATTCCACGTAGTGCATAATCGATCGCAGCAGCCCAGTTGTTCCCACTGATGACCGCATTATCAGTGATCACCTTAATTTCTGAAGCAGGAAGATCCTTATCGGCGACACCGGCTTTCTTAAGCGCTACAACACCGTTAAGCGCGGCAATGATAACATCCCTTTTTGCACCGCTACTGGGAAGTCCTGCAAATTCTTTCTGAAATTCATTGTAAGCCTCTTCAAGCTTACCATCAGCAAGAAGCTTTTGCACAGCTTCGGAAGTTAATACTGTTTGAAAATTATTTCGTACTTCAGTTGGATTGCCAGCTCTCGCTGCTATCTCTTCACCCAGTAAAGCAAACCGATTCACCTCGACCGGCGCGGCGATCACTGTTGATACCATAAATACCACAGCGATCAATGTTGATAAAAGTTTAATTCCTCTCATGAGCATGTCTCCTTTTTAATGATTGTATTTTTATGTGTTCTATTATTTATGTGATGATAAGTTCACAGTAAAAAGTTTGAGGGTGAACAACATACATTAGATCCCCCATCACTTCTCCATTTGCAAAAAATGTAGCATCTTCATATGGGTTTTGCAAGTATCTTGAAGATTTTTCCTGATGTTTAATAGTGTATTGACCTTTTATTGCGTTTTTAAAGCAAGAACGTGATTTCTTTGAAAACACATAACTTATTGTTGAATATGAAGTTACATCATTAATTACTACCCGGAATCCTTGCTACATCCACCTACGAGGTGGGTGTGGATATCAATTTGAGCCGGAGGCTTTTGCCACTTTACGCTCATTAAGAACTTCCAGCATATCGACCCCAAATATCTTCCCTGTCAGGCGGTCTTCTAAGGGTAAGTCCTCCGCTGCAGTCGTGATCCGTGGCATGATCACCACGTACGACTGGCCCATCTCGCGCAAGGTCTCGGTAATACCTTGTGTGTGGTATCCACCACAGATCATGGCTGATATGGATACACCCTTCTCATTCATAAGCTTCACCATGTTCTTCGCAAGCACAATATCGCGTTCCATAGCAGCTTCGTAGTACGTTCCGCAGGCATCGAAAAGTCTTGTATAATCAACAAGGCCTTTTTGCAATTCTAGGTCCTTACCGATCTTCTGTGCCTCGCCTTCCAAGAACGCATACCAACTATTTATGTCATATGTCGCCCGATGTGCGTTAAAGTAGAGCGTATCGTGTTTCAATGCTTCAAGCGATATCATTTTCAAAATACCCTTGACCGCCCTGCGGATCTCAAGCAACTTCTTTTCATTGGAATTTTGAGCGAGCTTATCCAGAACGACATACGTCAGTTCATCAGCCTCGCGCAACAACTCACCGATGTTGAACAATTGAAAGCGTCGTTCGACTTCAACATTCGTCTTAAGGTTCGCATATTGTTCTTCCGGGACCGAGAACTTACGCGCAACCGCGATGATCAGCTCTTCCATTTCTTTACCGGTAAAAAGCTTGTTCTCCCCGCTTAAGGCCTTTTGTAACTTAATGTAATGCGGATCCTCATCCAACTCTCCGGCACGTTTCTCGAATATGCCCAGCAATTCTTCCTTCTCTGTCTCAAGTTTATCGAGGTCGATCGCATCCTTTTTCTCTACGTACTCAACATATTGAGAAAGCTGCACATAGTCAAGCAATTGTATCTCAAGCTCCTGTGCCTTAGTGATCACTTCACCGGAATAATCGATAAAATCCAGGATCTTATCTTCGTAATTCTCATACACCCCGAGAAATGCCTTCAGGTCCTCATTGGCGCTGTTCTGCTCGAGCGTGAGCACAGCCGCATCGATCGCCGCAAATTCCCTAAGCGCATCCTCGCGCATGTTGACCGCTTCAAGATAGGCGCGGTAGTTCGTGAACATGATCTCTTCATCTTCGATCCCGTTAAAGTCGAAGGCTTTTGAAGAAACGATGAGTGCGTATTCACCGCCGGTGAAGAAGCCATCTTTAACGAAGGTGAACGCTGTGTCTTTAACAACATCCTTAAATGGCAACCCGCGATAATAATCCATGTTGACCGGGCCAGTGGCACCTTCGGTGCCTACCACATTAAGGTCATCTTTCCTGATCATAAATTCGATAATGTGCGCGATATTCTGCTGCGCCTCAACGCTGGCATGCGCATCCTGAATATGAACGACAACGCTCTCGGTCTGCCCCACATAGCGCTCCTTGACCTTCCCGAGCTTATCAGGCACGATGATCGAATAAACGCCCTTGCCAGTTTGTGCTAATACAGTCGTCGCACTAAAAAGAACGACGATCAAACACCAGATCATTCGCATTGTCTTATTCATATGCTCACTCCTTCTTTATTTGGGATCATATTTATTATGCCCACTAAAAGTTACATCTTCGTGAATGAAATGCAACGATATGGTGATGAAGTATGGGAACACTTTACTTAATTCATCAGATATTTGTCATCCCGGCCTTGAGCCGGGATCTCGGATCCTGACGTTCGTAAGGATGGGCATAATTGCCACTTTGCGTTGCTCCGCAAATCCTACTTCACCCAATACCCCACCTACGCGGTGGGTCGGTCAGACCCACCGCGTAGGTGGAAAACTTTATTTTGTCCTGATCAAGCTCAAGAATTCATTACGCGCTGAAATATCCGATCTGAACACACCAAGCATCGAGCTTGTTACCGCCACCGAATGCTGTTTTTCCACCCCGCGCATCACCATGCACAGGTGGGTCGCCTCGATCACCACGGCAACACCGAGCGGTTTTAAAAGTTCCATTAAAGTATCCGCGATCTGTGATGTGAGTCGTTCTTGCACCTGCAACCTGCGTGCGAATGCCTCGATAATGCGCGGGATCTTGGAGAGGCCGATCAGCCGGCCGTCAGGCAAATAGGCAACGTGACATTTCCCATAGAACGGAAGCAAATGGTGCTCGCACATACTAAAGAGCTCGATATCCTTAACGATCACCATCTCATCGTATTTTTCGGTGAATACAGCGCCGTTAAGCAGTGACTTCAGGTCTTCTTTGTAGCCTTTGGTCAGGAACTCCCAACTCTTGCTTGCGCGCGCGGGAGTCTTGAGCAATCCTTCGCGTGAAGGATCTTCGCCTAACTTCTTTAATATGTTCTCGATCTCTTTCTCGATCATAAATCACTCCTGGGGACAGCGCCCAGTATTTTAAAAAGCTTTTTAAAACACTGGGCGCTGTCCCCATTTACCCATTTACCATTTACCCCTTTATTGTTGAGCTGTGTCCACTGTTTCGGTTGCTGTTTCTACTGCATCAGCAATTGTATCCTCGACCTCTGTCTGAGCTGCAGTGGCAAGATCAACGACGTTTTCTGCGCTCTCATCCACTACA
>JAFGJY010000087.1 GCA_016928875.1 Candidatus Omnitrophota bacterium
GAACTCGATCAGTTTGATTCGGATGGGAACGTGACAGGTACACGTACGACTGTTCCGATCGTTACTTCACAGGAGGTCGAGACCACCGTCCTTATTAAGAACAATAGGACGCTTGTTTTGGGTGGGCTGATAGAAGATACAGAATCGAAAACCATGCGTAAGTTCCCTATCTTGGGTGATATACCGCTTGTTGGTGCCATGTTCAAAAATGAGACCGTAGATAATACCAAAAGCGAGGTAGTGATATTCTTAACACCATCGATCATTGAAGATCACCATTATGAAGGTTTTGAAGATAGCGAAGGAAAGTATCTTGGTGATGAGGGCAAATTCAAGGATTTTAATCAAGTCGGTGATGAAAGCTATGATTACAGAGAAGCATATGGGAATTCGATGAATCCTTTTGCGAAAGAGAATAAGCCATATTGGCAACGCAAACAGGACAAGATAACAGAGGAAGTAATTGAACATTTTAATCAAAAGGAGTCTCAGACTGAACCAACATTGGTTCCCGCATATCCAGAGAGAAGTCAACAGATGCAAGCGTCATCGGTTGCGCAGGAGATGGAACGGGATGCGCGTCGGGCTTCTGCCCGTCGTCAAGATGCATTAACCCCGATTGCTAGGAGCACTGCTTCGAGTGTTATACCACAAAACACACTTAGTAGTCGTGAAGCTTATATTACTGCTGTAAGTGAAAAAATAAATCGTAATGTTGCCCAAAAACGTGAATTAGCGCCGTATCGAGGAACCACGTCAACGGTTATTTTAAATGTACTACGTGACGGAACCATCGACTCGATCGGTTTTTCTAAAGTGGGTGTTTTTTCGCAACCTGAAGTTAGAACATCACTTACAGAGTCTATAGTAAGCACATCCCCATTACCGCGATTTTCTCCGGACATGCCTGCTCAACAAGAGCGCCTTGAGGTTCAAATTTCCCTTTAATAATAACTATATTTTAAGTATAATTCAGTGCTGTTTTCGTTTGGAAAATGCTTATATTTTCGTGTAATGAAACATATAAGCACACACAAGAGATCATCATAATTAACATAAATTGAATAACTTATGAATATAAAGGAGGTTAAATCTACTTTACGAAAGCAATGTTTGGCGTTGCTTAAAGCTCAACCGGCACATGAACGGCATATTAAAAGTGAGCTTATTACTAACACGCTATTGGAGTTAGATGCGTTAAAGCGGATTTCAGTTATAATGACGTATGTATCTGACAATTATGAAGTTGAGACACATTCACTGATACGTACATTATTAGGCAAAGGTAAGAAAATAGTGATACCGTATTTGGACGAAATGAAGAACATTATTCCATGTCAGATAAACGATCTTGATCGTGATACAGAATTATCATGGTATGGATATTTAGAACCTAAACAAGACTGTCGCCAGAAACCCTTTAAAAAAGAGGACGTCGAGCTTATTCTAGTACCAGGCTTGGCCTTTGATAAAAAGGGGCATCGTTTGGGCAGAGGGTGGGGATGTTATGATAGGTTCCTTGCCTCGCTTAGACCAAATGTTCAGACCTTCGGTCTTGCGTTCGATTTTCAGATCTGTCCCACTATTCCTACCGAAGCGAACGATGTTATCGTTTCGCGTGTGCTCTCAAACTGATATCTGCCTCAACTTTCTGCTCTAATAATACAGATTAACATTTACATATAAAAGGAGGTACATACTTTGGAACAGGTAATCAATGTGCAAACAGCAGTTATCGCAGCAGTAGCATTAGTGCTCGGGTTATTCATCGGGTATGTTGTGCGAAAAATGCGAGCCGAAGGAAAAGTAAAAAGCGCTGAAGCGCTTGTTACGAAGATGATCAGTGACGCGAATAGTGATATTGAGCGGAAGCAGAAGGAAGCAAAGTTGGAAGCCCGTGATGAATTGTACCGCATCCGTCTTGAATTCGATAATGAAACCAAAGAACGTCGGCAGGAGCTCCTCAACATCGAGAAGCGTTTGACCTTAAAAGAAGAGAACTTGGAACGCAAGGTTGATGTGTTGGACAAGAAGGAGCGCGAGACCCTGAAAAAGGAAAGTGAGTGTGAAACACAGAAGAAGGTTGCGGACGATAAGGTCAAGGAGTATGCTGCCCTCATAGAAAAAGAACGAGATGAGTTGCAGAAGATCTCGCGCCTTTCAGTTGAAGATGCGAAGCGCATGTTCTTTAAAAAGATCGAAGATGAGGTTAAATACGAAGCAAGTGTGATCATTAAAAAGACCGAGGATGAGCTACGAGAAAATTCGGAACGTATGGCACGCGAAATCCTTTCTACCGCTATTCAAAAATGTGCGGTAGACCACACGCAGGAATCGACAGTGTCCGTTGTTAGTTTGCCTTCGGATGAAATGAAAGGCCGCATTATCGGCCGTGAAGGACGTAACATTCGAGTTCTTGAAATGGAAACGGGCTGCGATCTTATTATTGACGATACACCGGAAGCGGTGATCATTTCCGGTTTTGATCCGATCCGTCGCGAAGTAGCAAAGATGACACTTGAGAAGTTGATCGCTGACGGTCGTATCCATCCGGCACGTATCGAAGAAGTCTGTAACAAAATGAAGAAAGAAATGCAGAGTAATCTGAAGGAATTGGGCGAGGCTGCGGTCCTTAAGACAGGCATCATCGGTGTCCATTCAGAGATCATTAAATTGCTTGGCCGGTTACGATATCGTACAAGCTATGGACAGAACGTGTTGCAGCATTCTCTCGAGACTGCGCTCTTGATGGGTAATATGGCGGGTGAACTTGAGATCGATGTAAAACTAGCAAAGCGCATCGGGCTTTTGCATGACATCGGCAAGGCTGTTGACCACGAAGTAGAAGGGTCACATGCTAATATTGGTGCCGACTTGGCAAAGAAGTACGGTGAGCATATGGGAGTCGTACATGCTATCCGTGCACATCATCGTGACGAAGAGCAAAAAACTATCTATGCCGTTTTAGTTGAAGCCGCAGATGCGATCAGTGCATCGCGGTCTGGGGCTCGCGGAGAGACGGTTGAAACGTATATCCAACGTCTTGAGAAACTTGAAGAGGTAGCTAATTCCTTCAAGGGGGTTGAGAAATCCTATGTTATCCAGGCAGGCCGTGAGATCCGTTGCGTGGTCGAGCCGCAAAAACTCAATGATCTTGAGACCGTAACGCTTGCACGTGACTTGTCGAAAAAGATTGAGAGCGAGTTGGATTATCCGGGGCAGATCAAAGTGACAGTGATCCGAGAGACACGCGCTGTCGAATACGCGAAGTAGGGAGCATGACGACCTTTAATGTGCTTTTTATCGGAGATATTGTAGGTAAACCAGGACGCAGGCTTTGTGCTTCTGTATTGCCGTTGCTCAAAAAAGAGTTCGATATTGGATTTGTCATTGC
>JAFGJY010000008.1 GCA_016928875.1 Candidatus Omnitrophota bacterium
CCCATCTTCCACAATTCTTCGTCAAGATCGCTCATAAAATCGGCGATGCGGTCTTTGACCTGTCCGAAATAATGATCTTCAAGCTCCTGTCCCTTTGGTGACGGCGCGCCAAATAATGTGCGACCGGTGAACATAAGGTCCGGACGTTCAAGATAATACTTTTTATCTACAAGAAAATATTCCTGTTCAGGCCCCACGGTAGAAGTAACTCGATGTGCGGTCGTATTACCAAAAGCCTTTAAAAGACGTATTGCCTGTTTGGATACTGCATCCATTGAACGCAGGAGCGGCGTTTTCTTATCAAGCGCTTCACCGGTATATGAACAAAATGCGGTCGGGATATAAAGCACTTTATTGCCTGCTGCATCTTCTTTAATAAATGCCGGCGATGTGCAGTCCCATGCGGTATAACCACGTGCCTCAAACGTGGCACGCAAGCCGCCACTCGGAAATGACGAAGCGTCCGGCTCCCCCTGGATCAGCTGTTTGCCGGAAAATTCCATGACTACCCCGCCTCGTTCGGTCGGCGAAATAAAGGAATCATGTTTCTCGGCCGTGCTGCCGGTGAGCGGCTGGAACCAGTGCGTATAATGGGTCGCGCCTTTCTCGATCGCCCAATCCTTCATGGCGTTTGCTACCACATCTGCAGCTTCAGGCGCCAATGATTCGCCTCTTACTATCGTACGCTTGAGTGCCTTATACGTGTCCTTTGGCAAGCGCTTTTTCATCACATCATCGTTAAAAACATTTGTTCCGAATAATACTGTTATATCCATCTTTATCCTCCTCATGTAATATTTATAGTGACGTTATTGTACTCTTTATTAAATCTTTTTGCGATCTATTCTGTATTCATTCCGGCCATTGAATACCTCCTTTTTAATGAGTTAGAACATATGGAACGAAGCGAACATATGTTCGTTAACGAATTATACCCCGCCAAAGGCGGGGTCATTTTATTATTAATCTTCTTAATGCTCGCTTTATCCCGCATAACGGCATATCATCCCTGATATTTGCGGGATTATTACATCCTGTAATAAAAAAGTCCTCCCAAGCCTGCATCAGCTTAAGAGGACTTCATTGCCCATCTATACATTAATTTCTATTCTTCCCTAAAAACACAAAATCCCCCACGATCTTCATCGATCATGGAGGACATCTTTGCCCAACACGTAAGAAGTATAAACAATCTGAGCCCTGATTTCAAGCCCTTTTTGAATTTTTCTATCAATACTGGATTTGGTTCGTGTAATAACTGTCATACGGATAAATAAAGAACCGGCTCTCTATGCCGCGTTTTGCCGCTATATCTGTAACTTGTTGTTCAGCAATGCGATACGTGTCCCCATAAGCTTCCTTACTCTTATATAATAATTGTACTTCATTATAAGCGTGGGGATAGTGCTCTTTAAGCTTTTCTAACAGCGTTGTCCTGTCTGCCATCTTAAGATTAAGGCTTTCAAATTCTATAAGGGGACACATGGCGGCAAACTCATACACCAAAGCACGTGGATCGGTAATGCCTGGAATGTACGGGCCGGCATGTACGATAACCCTGATCTTATTAGCATGTAATGCGCTAATCGCCACCTTACGTTCGTGTATTGACGATGCCGCCGGTTCTAATGCCTGACGCACCGCATCATCAAGGGTGTTGACCGTAAAATAAACCTCATTGTCCGGACTTGCCCCAATAAGATCAAGGTCACGCACGATACGATGCGACTTCGTTAAGATCGTATAGCTGGTGTTGTTTTTATTAAGGATATCAAGGATCGACCGGGTCACGGTCGTACGTTCTTCGATGTGTTGATACACTTCGGTAGTCGAACCGAGAAGCACATGGCGTGGTCTTTTCTCGCTGATCTCTTTTTCAAGAAGTGCTAAAAAATTAGGCTTACTTTCAACAAAGTCTTCGCCTAGCTTCTCCTTTTTTTTAAGATACGTACTATTTAGGCGTGCATAACAATAAACGCAGTTAAAGTCACAGCCTACGAACGGATTGATAACGTAGTCAGCGATCGTGATCGATGTGGGGCTGAGCGCCCGTTGTGCGTTTTGTTCGCGGTATAGCATAATATTTCGTTCTTTTCTTCCCATTTGTCGAATGGCGAATTCATTCTTCATGTCGTCCCGGCCGGAGCAAAGCGAAGAGCCGGGATCTACGAACCTAGGTCCCCGCTTCCGCGGGGACGACATCGCTTATTGTGATAGCAAGTTCCCTATATAACTCTTTGTATACGGAATGCTCTCACGCTCGAAAAGCCTAACAAGCCGTTCCATTCTTTCCCTGCCAGTGTTCTCATCAACGGCCGGATAGTTTTCCCCCGTAATTGTACCCTCATATGGCACATAAGGATTAACTTGTGCTATTTTAGGGATGCGCTCCTTATTAGCAACGATAAAATCGCATGTTTCCTGAAACTCGGCTTCCGTCTCTCCGGGAAAGCCGGTGATCAGGCTTATTTCAAAATGAAGCTTTGCTTCTTGGCACTTTTCAAAAAACTCACCTGCATCCTTTTTTGTAAAACCCTTATGCATTCGTTTGAGCACGGGATCGGATCCTGACTCCAGACCTATAAAAAGGTTATAGCAACCCGCGTGCTTCATTTTCTTTAATAATGCTGCCGACATATCCCGTCTGACCACGCACTGTGCTTCCCATGAGATCGTAAGCTGTTCTTTACAGATCAGGTCACATAACTGTTCAAGCTGGGCAAGGTCTCCGTTTATTAAAGAATCATGGAAAACGAACGCCCTGACTCTGTTACCCATGTGCCCCTTTATCTCCGTGACTACATGTTCTGCCGACCGGACCCGGTAGCTGTTATATAACAATCGTTCGCTACAAAAATGACACTGCCGGATACAACCTCTGCTCATAAGTAATGGTATTGTCACTTGAGTATCATACGCCTCTTTATAAAGTTGTTTAAAGGAAGGTGATGGTATACTATCCAGATCCTCGACTTCCTCCGCGCTAAGCACTATTAATGGATTATTGCAACCTATTGTTTTTACTAGGGTTGTAAGGGCGCCCTCTCCTTCTCCTAAAATTATTGCATCGATTCCTTCATTTTTTAACCAAAGTTCACCCATTTTTGCCCTTAACACCCCTATTTCCGGTCCACCGCACACGATTTTGGGTGAAAATGGCTGTTTTTTGATGATTTTTATAAGTTTAAAAGTGGGATAGTGATTACTTTTAAACAAGCTAAAAGATATTAATGTGGGTCTATATATATTAATTTCTGATAAAAATGCCTCTATTGTGGGATTGTTGGCATTTATCGATGTTTTTGTGATATTTTGTGCAAGCTTGGGGTTATTTTGAACGTTCCACTCCCGCCTTTGCTCCTCTCCCGCTTCATTATAAAGGGCAATGTTCAGGTCGTAACCGCGGACGCGTACTCCATTTTGTTCAAGGGACTCCGCCAGATATGCAAGGCAGAGTGGTGGCAGCTTGGTATAAAAAAGGGGGCATAATACTAAAAATACATCCGTCATTTTCATGATATAATGATATCATACTAGCTTAGAAAGGGCAGTCTTTATGTCGAACAGTAATGTTCAAAAAGGAAAACACGGGGAAGCGGTCGCCAAAGAATACCTTGTGCGCAATGGCCTCTACATTATTGAGACACGCTATCGCTCGCCGTACGGCGAGGTCGACATAATTGCACGCGATGGCAACACGCTGTGTTTTGTTGAAGTAAAAGCCCGCACATCACAAACGGCCGGAAATCCTTATGACGCAGTTACCGCATACAAGCAAGAGAGGATAAAAAATACCGCGCAACATTATATTGATGCAACCCCCATCCCCGGTATCCAGGAGATCCGCTTTGATGTCATCAGTATCCTGCATGAACCAAACCACGAAAAACCCGCAATACGCTGGTTCAAGAACGCATTCCATGACTAAACCGAATCTCCTCCTTATAAATCCGTGGATCTATGACTTTGCGGCGTATGATTTTTGGATCAAGCCGCTTGGATTACTGTATGTTGCGCGGTTCCTGGAACAATACGGATACGAATGTGAACTAATCGATTGTATCCATCGGCCATCAACCGCAAAAGACAAATTCCACACCGGTAAATTCCCGGCTGAGATCATCGAAAAGCCTGAAGTACTTAAACACATCCCCCGTTATTACCGCCGCTACGGCATTTCGCCGCAGGAATTTACGGAACGCTTACATTCTATCGAAAAACCATACGCTATTTTGATCACATCTATCATGACATATTGGTATTTAGGATTAAAGGACGCTGTCGCCGCCGTCAAAGCGATTTTTCCCGATGTACCCATCATAGTAAGCGGTATTTATCCGCGGTTATGTCCGGAACATGCCTGCAAGACTATCCCGGCCGATCATATCCTTGGTGTTGAACCCGAGATCAATTGCTTAAAGATTCTTGATGCCATGAGCGGTATGACGCGCAACTATTCTGAGGTCGAATTCGATATCTGTGCGCTCGACCATCCTGCGTATCACTTGTATCCATCACTCACCTCAGCCAGCATGATCACCTCTGTCGGGTGTCCTCTGCGTTGCGACTATTGCGCCTCGCATTTGTTGCAATCTGTATTCAAACAACGCCCCGTTGATGTCGTGATCAATGAAATAAAATACTATAAAGAAACGTTTAATATCAAGGATATTGCCTTTTATGATGATGCGCTGCTTATAAACCCCGAGACGCATATAAAGCCCATTCTTAGAAAGATCATAGACCAACGTCTCTCTATCAATTTTCATACGCCTAATGGACTTCATGTCCGTGCGATCGATGATGATATGGCTAGCTTGCTCTTTGAAGCTGGGTTTAAGACCTTGCGGCTTTCGTTCGAATCGTCAAACCTTGAGCGCCAAAAAGATTCTTCTTATAAGGTAACCAATGATGAATTTAGCCGGGTGATAGACGCCTTGAAACGCGCAGGTTTTACAAAAGATGAAATGGGTGTATATATGATGATCGGGCTCCCGGGCCAATCATTAGATGAGATCACGGCCTCCATTGAATTCATTTGTTCGCACACTATCCCGATCCGCACGGTTCAATATTCCCCCATCCCCGGTACCAAATATTATGACCGGGCCCTTCGCGAATGCCAATTTAGCGATAGTGATCCGTTGCTTCACAACAAAAGCGCCTTCCCTCTAGCCCTCAACGCACAAGGATATGCCGCCTACCAAACACTAAAAGAACATATAAAAACCCTTAATCTTTTACTAAAATAGCCTGATTTCATCTCTGCCGTCCCATTTTTATCTTTAAAATGGGTTTTTTAATGAAATTATTGCCTCATCTCCGTGTTTATATAACTCCTTATATCAAAATTGGTTGCAAGATAAACATTCAGAATGTGGTAAAAGATTCGATTTTTTACATTTATAATGAGGTTCTGTCCCATTTCAAAGTAATAATATTGCCAATTGTGGGGCAATTATGTGCTTTTTGAGATGATCTGGGACGGGATGGCAAGATTTTTTGTAATCCTATGCTACATCTTGTGTTGCGGGATGCATCTTGTGTGAAATGAGTTGATGGCCGATTGTCAGCACATTATTAAGCAACCAATAAAGCACCAGGCCAGACGGCAGATTATAAAAGATGAAGACAAAAATGATCGGCATCATAAGCATCATTTGTTGCTGCTCTTTGGATTGGGCGCTCGACCCCGTCAACTTTTGCTGCCAGATCATAGACCCCATCATAAGAATAGGCAACACATTAAGAGAAGAAATGTTCACCAGCGGGATGGTGAAAGGAAATTGAATGAACTGATCGGCCTCGGACAGGTCCTTGATCCACAGCCAGAATGGCGCTCCGCGTAATTCTACGGCCTCTGAGAGCACTTGATACAGTGCGATGAATATGGGCATCTGTAATAATAACGGAAAGCACCCTCCAAGCGGGTTTACCTTGTGTTTCTTATAGAGCTCCATTACCTCTTTATTGAGCTTCTGAGGGTCGCTCTTAAACTGCTCCTGCAACGCCTTCATCTTGGGCTGAAGCTCTTGCATCTTTTTCATCGATGAAAAGCTTTTATGGGTAAGCGGGATAAAGAGGATCTTGATCGTAATGGTAAGGGCAATGATCGCAAGGCCGTAATTATGGAATATGTTATAAAAGAACCCGAGCAACATTAAAAGCCCCATACGGAAGAGACCCCAGAACCCACCCGAAAATACTTTATCAAACCCCATATTCATTGATCTAAGAAGGATCAATTTACTGGGACCCATAAAGACGTTGAAAGTATCCGAAAAGCTCTCGCCCGGCGCAAGAACCCGTTGCGGCGTTTTTATGAACCCGCGCAAAACGGTACCTTTTATCACGCTCGCCCGCGCATGCTGCATTGTGAAGGATGGTTTCACAAAGATCGAAAAATACTTTTTTCTAAGGCCCAACCATTGGATGTCCCCTTCATATAAGGCGCCTTTGGTCCTTACCTTGTCAAAATGTGCCGACCGTATTTTATCTTTATCAAGCACGGCAAAGCGCACAAAACGTTTTTCATACGCAGAATCGAACGCCACGTTCGCATCCGCAAAAAGATCGTATTCTGCATTAATGCTCTGGGCCTGCCCATGGTTTATAACGTCAACCGTTACATTCAGAAGAAATCCGCTCTCCGGCAATGAATATGTTCTGACTATTTCGATGTCTCCCTTGCGCAGACGAAAAACACCCGCTCGTTCTGTCGTTTTGATCACCTCAAAAAGAAAGTCATTACAATTAAATTTACCTTTTGAGAACACCACGCCGAAACTGTGAAGGTCGTCATCTGCAGTAATAAAAGCGATATTTCTCTCATATTCATTGGCAAAATAGTTCTTAAGCTCTATGTCACGGACACTCCCCCCTATCGTCGAAAGTGTTATCCGTAATTCTTCGTTCTCTATTATGAGCGTCTTTTCTTGTTCCCGGTCTATAGCCGCGTTTGAGCCCTCATGCTCTTCTACATCTTTAACTAAAGTTGCCTCGTCCTCGCTTGCAACCTCCTTCACGCCTTCTTCCGCTGAAGTAACTGGTGCTTGTGACGGCGGCATGATCATTTTTATATACCGTGGGTATACCATCAAGATCACAGAACATAGTAAAAGTGCGATCCAAAATCTTTTTTCCATTATAATGTACTTTCTCCCGGAACAGGGTCACAGCCGCCCGGATGCCAGGGGTGACACTTTATAAGTCTTAATAAACCGTACCCACACCCTTTTAATAATCCATGCCGCTCTATCGCTTCTTGGGTATAGCGTGAACATGAAGGATAAAATCGACACCGATCCCCAAGCCAGGGTGAGAGTATGTTTTGATATAGCTTTATCAGAAATATACCTACTTTTTTCATGTTTAATTCTTTATTTTTTTTAGAACTGCTTTTACTTCGCCCAGGATGGAATTATATGAAAGCTCTGATGCAATGGACCGTTTTATAAAAAGATAGTAATACGGGGTGGGAAATAAATCATTATTTTTTCGAAATACTTCGCGAAAAAGACGCTTGACCCGGTTCCGTATAAAAGCCCTTTTAGAGACCTTTGTGCTGATCGTTATCCCTAACTTATTGCAATCCCGTATGGTTGTATTATCTGAGGGTGGTTTTCTTTGATATATAAGCAAGACATTATCATCCCCGACTTTTTTGCCGTGTGCAAAAAGGGTTCGAATGTCCGATGAAGTAAGCCTTTGTGATCGTGAAAAGCGCGTGTCCGGCATTATCTTCTAAGCAGATAAACGTTTGCGTCCTTTTTTGCGACGGCGGGCCAACACTTTACGCCCATTTTTGGTCGCACTTCTTTTTAAAAAGCCGTGTTTTGTCTTGCGTTTTCTTTTGGATGGTTGATATGTCCGCTTCATAAGGTTGTGGATTATATCAGAAGTCGTTCCGAAGTCAAGCAGGAATGATAACTATAGTCCTATGTTTTAATTATGCCCTCCAAGAAGCCTTCTTTTCCTACCCTATTTCCGTCCGTTAAAATCATCTTTTTACTCCGTTATAGTGCTTGAATTTGCCCTATTCCTTTGCTATAATTCCACTCCATTCGGACACAAAGAAGGTTATGAACAATTTTGTCGATAACCTGTCAATAACCGTTGGTTTTCTTTTTTTATGTGTTGTGCTCTCATATATATAAATATAATATAGTTTCAGTGATATTTTATGAAAAAAAATCCCGCAACAAAGCAATGTGCTGCCTGGTCAGACGTCCTTACCAGCATCAAAACAGAACTGAGTGAACAAAGCTTCAAAACGTGGTTTGAATGCATTACCTGTGTGTCCTGTTCCTCTGATGCCGCGGTGCTGCTGGTGCCGGACAAGTTCTATGCCGAATGGCTTGAAGATCATTATAAAGAAATAGTGCGATCAGCGTTCTATAAAGTCATCGGCACAAAACCACAGATCAAATATGAGGTTTCTAAAACCGAGCACAGTAAAAACTCTATGTTCAATGCTGTTGCAGATCTGAAGAATAAAGACGATATTGCAGAAAATATCCGTGCCTCTGCACCGCAAGCGTCTTCAACCGGCCTTAATGAAACATATACGTTCGA
>JAFGJY010000088.1 GCA_016928875.1 Candidatus Omnitrophota bacterium
ACGAAATTGCTCCGGAAATGGAGCTCGAATCGCAAGGGATGGTGGCAAGCGTATGATAATAAAAAAATATGTCGGAGAATCCATGCAGCAGGCATTCGATGCCGTCAAAAAAGACCTGGGGGCAGACGCAGTCATCTTACACACCAAAACCAAGAAACGTAACGGTATCTTGGGCTTGTGGGGTAAAGAAATGGTCGAGATCACCGCTTCTAAGGACGTCAACATCATGCAAAATCCTGAGGTAAAGATCCCGGAAGAGCAGGCACGTCCCGAAGGCAATTTCCTGGCCGATCTTTACAAGAAGTCCGACCAGCCAAAGGTAGATCTCCATAGTAATTCTCATGATGCAGGTGCGTTAGGATCGCGTATTTTGCAATACGAGCTTAAAGAAATAAAAGATCTGGTCAGTAATGTGCTCAAACGTTCCCAGTATTCGGACTTATCCAATCTTTCAGACGAACTTTTGGATTTTCATCTTTTGCTCATTCAGCAGCATGTATCAGAAGACCTTGCCAAAGAGATCATTCATCGGATCAATAATGAACTGCGCAATGAAGAACTCAATAATCGCGACCTGATCCGCGAAGTCCTCAAGAAAACGGTGTGCAATATGTTAAAACGTTCGGACCCCATTGTTGTGAACAAGCCAGGCAAGCGTGTCGCGTTCATCGGCCCGACCGGGGTCGGGAAAACGACAACGATCGCGAAGCTCGCCGCAAATTTTGCATTACAACAGGGCAAGAAAGTCGGTTTGATAACGATCGATACTTATCGTATCGCAGCGGTAGAACAACTCCGTATTTATGCTGATATTATCAATATACCGCTCGAAGTCGTCCTTACCGTTTATGAAATGAAAAAAGCGCTTGAGAAACTTAAACATTGTGATCTGATCTTGATCGATACAGCCGGCCGCAGCCAGAACAATAAAATGCAGATGTCAGAGCTTAAGGCATTTCTTGATGTCATCGATCCTGATGAGACGCATCTGGTGCTTTCGACCATCACCAATTACCAGAATGTAATGGATACGATCGAAAAATTCAATGATCTTCATTTCGACAAATTGCTCTTTACCAAACTTGATGAAGCAGTGAACTTCGGTTTGATATTGAGCATTATTACCAAGGTCAGCAAATCGATGTCATACCTTACCATGGGGCAAAACGTGCCTGATGATATCGAGATCGGTGATTCGCGCTATGTTGCAGAACTGTTATTAGGCGAGAGACATATATCATGTTAGACCAAGCCACCCGACTACGAGAATTGGCCAGTAGCGTTTCCGACCGGAACGTAACGACCAAAAAAATCGTGCTTGAACAGCCACCAGTGCCACGCGTGGCTGCGGGCAAGATCATTGCGATCACGAGCGGCAAGGGCGGCGTTGGCAAGACGAATTTTGTGACAAATGTTGCGCTGCAGCTTGCAAAATTCAAAAAGAAGGTCATTATCGTTGATCTTGATCTCGGCCTGGCGAACGTTGATATTTTGCTTAACCTTACTCCCAAATACAACATCGAAGATGTGATCCGGGGGCGGAAGTCGGTTGAAGAGGTCATCCTTGAAGGGCCGCAGGGCGTTAAGCTTTTGCCGGGTGGATCGGGGATATCACGCCTCGCTGACCTTGATGACCAAGAACGTAATAACTTCATAAAGGGGTTTACGACACTCAAAGAGACATATGATTATATCCTGCTCGATACTGCGGCGGGGATATCGAAAAATGTTATTGAGTTCGTATTGATCGCGGATGAAGCGATAGTCGTGACGACACCGGAACCGACTGCGATCACTGATGCATATGCAGCGATAAAGATCATCGGCAAGCGGAACAAGGACATGGATGTTTATGTGCTGTTCAATATGGTGCAATCCGAACATGAAGCACAAATGTATTTCAAGAAGATCAATCAAGTGATCCGCCAATTCCTCAATATGAGCGTTACCTATCTTGGGTATATCATTGACGACCAATGTGTCAAACAATCGATCATGCGCAGGAAGGCATTCTCGATCGCGTATCCATTCTCACATGCGACCCGTTCGGTCCATTTGGCCGCGCGGCAGGTGATCAAACATTTTCAAGCTGGCGAGCAAAGATCTCCCAGTATCCTTGATCGGTTCAGGAAGATATTCGGATAAGGGAAAGGCATGATACTTTTAAAAGAACAATTTGTTGCGTTATTATTCAGCGTTTTATGTTTTACGATCTCGATACTTTCGGGTGTAGTGAGCGGGGCTGAATTATACGCTGTATGTATACGGGCAGTGGCGTTAGCTTTGATCGGTTATGTGGTCGGGCTTATATGCGGGATAGTGATCAAAAATCTTTTTCTCGAAGCGCTGATCAACGTTCAGGCAAAAGCGAAAGAGAAGAAATCAACCACTGCCGCGACCGCACAAAAAGCACAGCGGAAAGAATAGAATACCAGTAATGAAAGAGCTATTAATATAAACCCAAACAAGGAGAGCGCGCATGAGAGAGAGTGTTGCTTTGTGGCGGAAATACAAGAAAACGAAAGACCCGAAGTTGCGGGAACAGATCGTTGAAAAGTACCTTTATCTGGTCAAATATGTTGCCGGCCGGACCGCGATCAATCTGCCTTCGAACATCGATCTTGGAGATCTTGTAAGCTATGGGATATTAGGATTGTTCGATGCGATCGAGAAGTATGACGTCGAGCAAGGTAATAAGTTCGAGACCTACGCGGTTTCGCGTATACGCGGGTCGATCATGGATGAATTACGAAAGCTCGATTGGGCCCCGCGATTATTACGCAAAAAAGCGCGCGAAGTCGAGAAAAAATACAAGGAACTCGAAGAAGA